>CAZOKA010000051.1:0-11243 GCA_964580265.1 uncultured Rhodobacterales bacterium
GGCCGGATCATGTCGCCCGTCACCAGCCCCGCGCGCCCCACCGCCACGAATACCGCGTCGGCGGCGCGGCTGTGCATCGCCACGCTGCGCGTCATGTGGTGGCACACCGTCACCGTCGCGCCCAGCCCCATCAGCAGAAAGGCGATCGGCTTGCCCACGATCTCGGAATGGCCGATCACGGCTACGTCCAGTCCTTCCAGCTTCAGCGGCAGCGTCTTGAGGATCTCAACCGCCGCCACCGCGGTACACGGCCCAAGCGCCAGGTCATTATATACGATATTCCCGATCGAGGCGGGGTGCATTCCCTCCACGTCCTTCAAGGGGTGCACCGCCTTTTGCAGCGCCTTCACCGGGATATGCGCCGGTAGTGGCCGCTGGATGATGATGCCGTTGACACGCGGATCGGCGTTGAGCCCCTGCAACACGCCCACCAGTTGCTCCATCGAGATCGTCTCGGGATAACTGCGCGATTCGAACTGCACGCCGGCTGCCTCGGCGCTGCGGCTCTGGTTGCGCACGTATAGCTCCGCCGCTGCCGTATCGCCGACGCTGATCGATACCAGCCGTGGCTGCCATCCCTGCTCGGCCAGCGCGGTCGCCTCCTGGGCCACATCGGCGCGGATACTGGCCGCGATGCCCTTGCCGTCAATCACCGCTGCGCGCATGGCTGCTCGTTCCCTTCATGCCTCGCCCAGAACCCGCGCTTCGCGGGCAATGGACCACTCTATCAACTCGCACCAAAGCCGCTCGGCCAATACGGGGTCCAGTCCCCGCGCCTGCGCCGCACCGCGCACGTGATCAATCACCGCCTCCACGCGCGGGTCGATCCGCGCCGGCAGCCCCTCGCCCTGCTTGAGCACCGCGGCCCGGTCGATATACCGCGCCCGCCGCGCCAGCAGCGCGACCAGGTCGTCGTCCAGCAGGTCTATCGCCTCTCGCAGCTCGGCCATGGTGGTGCAGTTCTCGGGCGCGCGCATGTCGGGGCCTCCTTTCCGGTTCGGGATCGGCCCCGGCATACCGCGCGCACGCCCATCCTTGAATGCGTCAGAACAGCCCTTCGATATCGCCATCGGCGTTCAGCTTGATCGCCTCCGCAGCGGGGCGCGACGGCAAGCCCGGCATGGTCATGATCTCGCCGCAGATCACCACGACGAACCCGGCCCCGGCCGACAGGCGCACCTCGCGCACCGGCACCGAATGCCCCAGCGGCGCGCCGCGTAGCGTCGGATCGGTGCTGAACGAATACTGCGTCTTGGCCATGCACACCGGCAGATCGCCATATCCAGCCGCTTCCCATTCATGGAGCTGGTTGCGGATCTTGGCATCGGCCAGAACCTCGTCGGCGCGGTAGATCGACTTGGCAATGCGCTCGATCTTCTCGAACAGGGGCATGTCGTCGCGGTAGAGCGGCGCAAATTGCGACACGCCCGATTCCGCGATCTCGGACACCCGCGTCGCAAGCTCGATCGTCCCTTCCGAGCCCTTCTCCCAGTGCTGGCACAAGATCGCCTCGGAGCCTTGGGTTTCGGCATAGTCCTTGATCGCCTGCACCTCGGCATCTGTATCGGTGACGAAATGGTTGATCGCCACGACCACCGGCACACCAAAGCTCTTGAGGTTGCCAATGTGCCGGCCAAGGTTATCGCAGCCGTCCTTGACCGCTTCCACGTTCTCGGGGCCCAGGTCAGCCTTGGCAACGCCGCCGTTCATCTTCATCGCGCGCACGGTGGCCACCAGAACCACGCAATCGGGCGCCAGACCCGCCTTGCGGCACTTGATGTTCATGAACTTCTCGGCGCCCAGGTCGGCACCGAAGCCCGCCTCGGTCACGACGTAATCCGCCAGCTTCAGCGCCGTCGTGGTGGCCGTTACCGAGTTACAGCCATGCGCGATGTTGGCAAACGGTCCGCCATGCACAAACGCGGGGTTGTTTTCCAGCGTCTGCACCAGGTTGGGCTGCATCGCGTCCTTCAGCAGCACGGTCATCGCGCCATCTGCCTTGATCTCGCGGCAGGTGATCGCGGTCTTGTCGCGGCGGTAGGCCACGATGATATCGCCCAGACGGCGCTGCAAATCCTCCAGGTCGCGCGCCAGGCACAGGATCGCCATCACCTCGGACGCCACCGTGATGTCAAACCCGGTTTGCCGCGGGAACCCGTTGGCCACGCCGCCCAGGCTGGTGACGATGTCGCGCAGCGCCCGGTCGTTCATGTCCAGCACCCTGCGCCAGACGACGCGCCGCTCGTCGATGCCCAGATCGTTGCCCCAATAGATGTGGTTGTCGATCATCGCGCTCAGCAGGTTATGCGCGGTGGTAATCGCGTGAAAATCCCCGGTGAAATGCAGGTTCATGTCCTCCATCGGTACGACCTGCGCATATCCGCCACCCGCGGCGCCGCCCTTCATGCCAAAGCACGGGCCAAGCGATGCCTCGCGGATGCACACCGCCGCTTTCTTGCCGATCCGGTTTAGGCCGTCGCCCAATCCCACGGTCGTGGTGGTCTTGCCCTCGCCCGCGGGCGTCGGGTTGATCGCGGTGACAAGAATCAGCTTGCCGTTCTCGTTGCCCTGAACCGAGTTGATGAACTCCTGGCTGACCTTGCCCTTGTCATGACCGTAGGGCAGCAGGTGCTCGGACGGAATACCCAACTTCTCGCCGACCTTCTGGATCGGCTGCTTTTGCGCGGCGCGGGCAATTTCGATGTCGGTCTTGTGGCTCATGGATGACTTCCCTGTTTTGACGGCGGTAGCCGTTTCCCTCCCTGCCTATACAGATCACGGCGCGCCGCTTGGGTCGCAAAATCGACATTTCCAGACCCGCTTGCGGCGAGCAGGTCGATACATGTTTCTGATAGCTTAGATTTCGCGCCTCAACCTGCGCTCCATGCCCTCTGCTCCGGCACGAACAGGCGCAGCGCATCGCCAACCGCCAGCCGTCCTTCCCGCTCGACCCAGGCCGTCACGCCCCGCCGCCCGTCGGCGGCCCGCTTGAACAGGCGCCCCGCTCCGGGCGCATCGGCCTCGATCACCGGGCCGGGCAGATTGCAGGGGCGGTTCTGCATGTCCACCGTAATAGTCACCCCGCCGGGCCCCTGTAACCGAGCCGACGGCGGCACATGGCTAAAATCGGGGATGCCCTCGATCACCATCGACGCCCCCGCCCAGGCCGGATCGAATCGCTCTACGCCCATCTCGTCGGCGATCACCTGCAATTCCTCCGCCGACAGAATCGTCAACTGTCGCACGTTCCGGATCTCTGTGCCCTTGGGATATAGCTCCACCACCCGGCTGCACGACGGGCGGGTAACCCCGCCATGCGCCTCCCCCGGCACCCCGCCATAGCCAAGCGCCACATTGTCCAAGGGCACGGCGCGCAAGCTCTCGCCGCGGTCCGGCACATGGCCCAGCCACACCACCCGCGCGGTGAATTCGGTCTGTCTCAAGGCCGGCATGACATCCCCTTCGGCAAACACTGATCCGGCACAGTGTCATCGCCCCCGCGGCGCGCGTCAACACGCATCCCCCCCCGCGCGTGTTTATTACGCGCGACAAGGATGTGGCGCACGGCTGCCCTGCACGCACAAACAAAAAACCCGGCCCTGCCATCACGCAGGACCGGGGCAATGTCTACATTGCAAATCGCATCAGGCCGAGGGCTCGGGCTCCATCCCGCCATCGTCGTCCTTCGGCTTGCCCTTGCCCTTGGGCTTGGTCTTGGGGATCGCCGTCACCGACGGGGCACTGCCGCTCTTGTCGTCGGTGTCGTCGGCGCCGGCATGGGGCGGCTCTCCGCGGATCACGCGCTCGATCTCCTCGCCGGTCAGCGTCTCGTATTCCAGCAGTCCCTCGGCCAGCCTGATCCAGTCGTCCTTGCGCTCGGTCAGGATCTTCTTGGCCTCTTCATAGCCATCCTGGATGAACCGACGCACCTCTTCCTCGATCAGTTCCTTTGTATGCGCCGAAATCGAGAACCCGGCCGTGTTGCCTGCATACCCCTCATGCGCCTCGGCGTAGTCGATGTTGCCCACCTTGTCGGACATGCCCCACCGCATGATCATCGCACGGGCCAGTCCACTGGCCTGCTGGATATCGCCGGCAGGGCCATTGCTGACCTCGTCCTCGCCGTATTTCAGGATCTCCGCCGCCTTGCCGGCCATCGTCATCGACAGCTTTTGCTCGCACTCAGACTTGTGCCAGTTCAGCCTGTCGATCTCGGGCAGGCTGACCACCATGCCCAATGCGCCGCCGCGCGGGATGATCGTCGCCTTGTAGACCGGATCGCACTTCGGCAGGGTCAGCCCCACGATGGCATGTCCCGCCTCGTGATAGGCGGTCTTTTCCTTCTGCTCGGGCGTCAGGACCATGGATCGCCGCTCGGCGCCCATCATCACCTTGTCCTTGGCGTTTTCGAAATCCTCCATCGTGACAAACCGCCGACCCACGCGCGCCGCCATCAGCGCCGCCTCGTTGACAAGGTTGGCCAGGTCCGCGCCCGAGAAGCCCGGCGTGCCGCGCGCGATCACGCGCAGGTCCACGTCCGGCCCCAGCGGCGTCTTGCGCGCATGAACGCCCAGGATCTTCTCGCGGCCCTTGATGTCGGGATTGGCTACCGTCACCTGCCGGTCGAAACGACCCGGCCGCAGCAACGCCGGGTCAAGCACATCCTTGCGGTTGGTCGCGGCCAGGATGATCACGCCCTCGTTCGATTCGAACCCGTCCATTTCAACCAGCAACTGGTTCAACGTCTGCTCACGCTCGTCATTGCCGCCGCCAACACCAACGCCACGGGCGCGGCCGACTGCGTCGATCTCGTCAATGAACACGATGCAGGGGGCGTTTTTCTTGGCGTCGGTGAACATATCGCGCACGCGGCTTGCGCCGACCCCCACGAACATCTCGACGAAATCGGACCCCGAAATGGTAAAGAACGGCACGCCCGCCTCGCCCGCGATGGCCCGCGCCAACAGCGTCTTGCCCGTGCCCGGAGGCCCAACCAGCAGCGCGCCCTTGGGTATCTGCCCGCCAAGGCGGCTGAATTTCTGCGGGTTGCGCAGGAACTCGACGATCTCTTCCAGTTCTTCCTTGGCCTCGTCGATGCCGGCCACGTCATCGAAGGTCACGTTGCCCGATTTTTCAGTCAAGAGCTTGGCCTTCGACTTGCCAAATCCCATGGCGCCGCCCTTGCCGCCGCCCTGCATGCGGTTCATGAAATAAATCCACACCCCGATCAACAGCAGGAACGGCAACAGCGACAGGATAAAGGTCTGGAATCCTGACTGCTCTTGCGGTTCGGCATTGACCGGCACACCGTTGTCGATCAGCTTCTGCGTCAGTTCCGCATCCTGCGGCTTGATCGTGACATAGTCCTGCCCATCGACACCACGGTAGCGCACGTTCTCACCATCCAGCGTGACTCGGCTAACCTGCTCGTTCTCGACCGCCTTGATGAAATCGGAATAGCTGATCGATTGGCTCTGCATCGTTCCGCCCGATCCGCTGAACAGGTTGAAAAGCGCCAGCACCAACAGAAACAGAACGACCCAAAATGCGATATTTCTCGCGTTGCCCAAGGAAACTCTCCCAAAAATTCGGTTGAGGCGACCTATCACGCCACCCCTGACATTAAAATAGAGATCAAACCGCCATCTTCAATGCACAATCAGTCCGGCAATAGCCCCGCAGCGAAGCTTTGCTCGTCCAACGCCGGTTCCGCGCACCAGCCGTTCGCCCACCCCGCCAACGGCGCAGCCAGCAGCGCACCGCCCCGCCACACCGCCGGCGCGGCCAGCACCGTCTCTCGTGCAAGGCCCGCCTCGCGCCACGCATCGGCGGGGCACCGGGCCAATCCATCCTCACCCAGCGCGGCCACATGGACCCCGGCGGCATCCACGCCCGCTGGCGGCTTCACCCGCCAACGCCGATCCCATACTTCGTCCGGCGCGGCCCGCAGCCCGGCCACCGCCGACGGCTCGCGCCCGATATGCACCCGGCCGCCGCGCACCATGATCAAACACCCCGCCAGCGTGCTGCGCCGCCCCTGCGCGATCGTGTCGCGCAGCCGGGTGATCGCGTCGCGCCGGGGGGCATGTGGCACGCCGCCAACGCTGCGCAGCGCATGGATCAACAGGCGCCGTGCGATTTCGGATGGCAACCGCGCCAGCGCGTCCGCCTTGATGCGCACCTCAGCAGCCTCAACCGCTACGCAGTCCCGCGCCGCCGTCGCCGTGGCCGCGCGCAGCGCCGCCCGCGCCTCGGCCATGTTACCCGCGACCCGCGCCAAAGCCTGCACATCCACGCCCAGCGGCGCCAGCACCTCCAGCGCGCGGCGCGCCTTGATCCTGTCGTAATGGGGGTCTTCGTTTCCCGGATCGTCAGCCCAGTCCTGCCCCCGCGCCTCAAGCCAGCGGCGCAGCGCCGCGCGCCGCAGCCCCAGCATCGGACGCACCAGCGTCACACCGTCCAGATCGCGCCGCACCGGCATCGCCGCCATACCGTCCACGCCAGCGCCGCGCGCCAGCGCCATCAGAACCGTTTCCGCCTGGTCGTCGCCTGTATGGCCCAGCGCCACCTGACCGATGCCGCGCGCCAGCGCCCAATCGCGGATCAGCCCGTAGCGCGCCTGCCGCGCCGCATCCTGCAGATTGCCCTTGCCGTCCCATCCGCGCCATCGCCGCGTGTCATGCACGGCGCCCAACCGCGCCGCCAGCGCCGCCACCGCGCGCGCTTCGTCGGCCGACTCGGGCCGCAGGCCGTGATCCACCGTCACCACGTGTAGCGTCACCCCCGCGCCCGGCGCCCAATCGGCCAGTATTCGTAGTAAGGCAACCGAATCGCTGCCGCCCGACACCGCGACACCCAGACGCGCGGGCGGCACATCACGGAAATGCGCGATCACCTGCGCACACGGATCACCCCCGTCGCCGCTGTCTGTCACATGCACTCCAGCCGGGCCCTCTCGGCCTGGGCGCGCGACACCACGTCGCCCGCATCGGGGAACCGCATACCCACCTCGGATAGCGTCACGCAGGCCTCCTCGACCTTGCCAAGCTGACCCAATGACCGGCCCAGCCGAAACAGGGCCTCGGGTGCCTGCTGTCCCTCGGGCGCCACGCTGAACGCCTCAAGGTAGGCACGCGCCGCGCCGGTTCGATCACCCTGATCATCCAGCGCCACACCGCGGCCCAGATGCGCCCCCGCCGCCAGCGGGCTGCGCGGGTAGTCGTCAAGGAACCCGGCAAAGAGCTGCGCCGCCCGCGCGGCATCGCCATCTTCCAGCGCCGCGGTCGCCGCGTCGAAATCGGCCTGCTCCCCTACCGCCAGTTCGGGCTGCGCGTCCGTTCCGGCGCCATCGTCCATGGGCGCCGCTCCGCCACCACCGGCCCCGTCCACACCGCCAAGGCTGGGCGTCTCACCCAGCGACGAGATATCGCAATCTGCCTCCAACTCGCACAGACGAAACTCCAGATCGCCGATCCGGTTGGTGCCATCGCGCACCACCTTGTCGATGCGATGCTCCAGAACCTCGGCTTGCTCGGTCAACTGCTGCAAGGCGCTCTCGATCGCGTTCACTCGCTCGATCATGCTGCCGCCCTGCCCTGTTCCCACCGTTGGCGCACCCGTGGTGGACAACTCGCGCCGCAGGCGCTGGATCTCGACGTTCAACACAGTCAGTTCCTGCCGGATATCGGCCAGCGTCTCTGCCTGCTGCGCCGCCCCCGGCACCGGCACCGCCAACGCCAACGCCGCAACACATAGCACACCTGCCCGAACAGCCCGCAACATGGCCTCGCCCCTTGTCCTCAACCCCCGGTCCTCAGCTTGTCGCGCCAACCGAGATCACCGTCACCGCGCGACGGTTCTTGGCATAGCAGCTTTCCTCGCTGCAAATCTCGATCGGGCGTTCCTTGCCATAGCTGACAACCTCAAGCCGCGAGGCCGCAACCCCGCGCGACACCAGGTATTCATGCACCGCGTTAGCCCGCCGCGCTCCCAGCGCCAGGTTGTATTCCCGCGTGCCCTGCTCGTCCGCATGGCCCTCGATTATGGCGTCGAAATCGCTGTTGTCCTGCAACCAGCGCGCCTGCGCGTCCAGCGTCGCCTTGGCGCTCGCCGTCAGATTCGATTGATCCACCTCGAACAGCACCCGATCCCCGATCGCCTGCTGGAAGTAGGCGGGCGATTGCGGATTGCTCGCATCTCCCGCGCCGGTGCCGTTCATGACCACCGCATCGTCGCCGCCGAACCGGTTCGCATTGGTGCACGCGCCCAGCGCCACCGCCGCGACCAGGAAAATCGCCTTGCTCGTAACTTTCATGTCAAATGCCCCGCATTGCCTGTTTCATGTCGTCGCCAAACTCACGTTGCGCCCGCCTCCGGCTGGCACAGCAATACCACAGCACCGCCCGCAATGGAATCGCCCATCACCGCCTCACCGCAGCAGCGGCGACCACGACGGATCGCTCGCCCCCGTATCGGTGCGCACCCGCTTGAGGTTCCGCCCCGTGATATCCACCGAATAAAGGCTCGCCTGCCCGCCCGCGCCCTGCGTCTCGCGGGTGAACATGATTACCCGCCCGTTGGGCGACCACGTCGGCCCCTCGTCCAGGAACGACGCCGTCAGAAGCCGCTCCTCGCTGCCATCCAGCCGCATCACCCCGATATGGAACCGCCCCTTGGATTGCTTGGTAAACGCCACCAGGTCGCCGCGCGGCGACCACACCGGCGTGCCATAGCGCCCGGAGCCAAAGCTGATCCGCTCGGGCGCGCCGCCGCCCACCGGCATCACATAGAGCTGCTGGCTGCCGCTGCGGTCGCTTTCGAACACGATGCGGCTGCCATCGGGGCTGAAGCTCGGAGCCGTCTCGATACCGGGCGAGCTGGTCAGGCGCGTCGTCGTGCCGCTCTGGATATCCAGGGTGTAGATATCCGTATTGCCGCCGCGCGTCAGCGAATAAACCACCGTGCGCCCGTCGGGGGCAAAGCGGGGGGCAAAGCTCATGCTGCCGGGCTGGTCCTCCAGCGCGCGCAACTGCATGCTCCCGGTATCCAGCAGGTAGATGCGCGGAAATCCGCTGCGATAGCTGGTGAACAACACACTCTGGCCATCGGGCGAGAACCGCGGCGCCAGAACGATGCTGCTGCCCTCCGTCAGGTACTGCATGTTTGCGCCGTCGTAATCCATGATCGCCAGCCGCTTGCGGCGGTCGTTCTTGGGTCCGGTTTCCGCAACGAACGCGACGCGGCTGTCGAAATACGGCCCCTCGCCGGTGATCCGGCTGTAGACCGCATCGGCCACCTTGTGCGCCATCCGCCGCCAGCCCTGCGTCGTGCCGGAAAACCGCAACCCATCGCCCAGTTCCTGCCCCGCGAACACGTCATAAAGGCGGAACTTGACGATCAGGTTGCCGCTTCCGTCCATTTCGACCGCCCCCGAAACCAGCGCCTGCGCGTTGATCGCTTTCCAGTCGGCAAACTGGACCGGGCTGGAAAAGCTGGTGATCGGGCTGATGAACGCCTCGCGCGGGATTTCCCGGAACAGGCCCGTACCGCTCAGATCGTCCGCCACTACCCGCGCAATCCGGCTGGCCCAGTCCTGCGCCGCGCCGCCCTGCGCCACGAAATCGGGCACCGCGACCGGCATCGGCTCGATCACGCCTTCGGTAATCTCGATCCTGAGCGGGCCGCGCTCGCTGTCTTGCGCCGCGGCCGGTCCTGCCACGCTCAGCATCACCGCGGCCAATGCCGCAAAGAGGGTCATGAAACCTGCCATCATTTGATCCTCATGTTTTCCGGGTTGAATGTCATTTCAATATCCTGCCAACGGTCATACTTTTCCTCGGGCAGGTCGAACCCGTTCGCCCCGCACCGGATGATCGCACGGCGCGCGGTCTCGAACGCCTGCCGGGCCGCCGCGTCGCTGCCGCCCTCGGACCCGATCAACCGGATCGACCCCGTGTCAGGACGCCCGTCGCGCTCCATCGACACGCCCACGATCACAGTGGTCGCCAGCGCCGCCGATGACAAGGAGCCAACGTTCCAGCAGCGCTGAACCGCCACCCGCAGCGCGTCGCGCTCCCCCTGGCTCAGGGGCGGACCGGCGGGGGCGGCGCTTTGCGGCGCGGCGGTTTCCTGCGCCTCGCCCAGCGCCTCTTCCAGCGCCGAATTTATCGCGGCCGTGTCGGTTTTCTCTTTTTCTTCCGCCTGGTTAGCATTCTCTCCCACGGTGGGACGCCGCGGCCGCGCCTGCGGCCTGAGCGATGCCGTCGGCGCTGCCGCCGGCTCTTCCTCGGCCTCGGTCACGATCTCCGTCGCCGCCTCCTCGGGGGCGGTGGCCTCCTGCGGCTCGGCGGGCGTCTCGGCCCCCTCTTCGGGCACCCGCTCCTCCTGGCGGACCTCGTCCACCTGCGAATCCGGCTCAGGCGGCGCCACCGGCTCGGGCGCCACCCGAGGCGCCTGCTGCGGGGCTGGCTGGTCCGATTCTTCAGGCACCAGCGCGGCGCTTTCCGTGGGTGCCGGGGCCATCTCGGGCGGGGTATCCTCCGCCTCCGCCGGCTCGGGCGGGCGCATCCCGCTCACGTCGGGGGCCTCATCCGGGTCGCTCGCCTGTGCGGCCTCCGGGTCGCTGCTGTCCGGGGGCTCCTCGCTGGGTGTGACCGGAAGCTCGGGCGCCTCTTCGGCCGTCTCGGGGGGCGTCGGCGCGACCGCCTCGGTGCTTGCCTCGGGGGCCTGTTCAGGGGCCGTCAGCGCGGCGTATTCCTCGGCCGTGATGACCGACACCTCGCTCACCTCGAACGGCTCCGGCGCGGGGGCAAAATTGCCGCCCCACAACAGCCAGCCGATCAGGCCCAGATGGCCCGCGCCCGAAATATAGTGCCCGGCATGCATGCGTCCTCAGGTGTCCGGCTCGTTCAGGTCCGGCCCGCCAGTGTCGGTGACCAACCCGATATTCTGGAATCCCCCGCGATTGAGCGCGCCCATCACCTCCATTACCTGCGAATAAGGAACCGCCCCGTCAGCCCGCAGGTAGACCCGCGCGCTGTCCCGCTCGGCCGCGATCGCCGTGAGCCGCCCCACCAGCCGATCACGCGGAACCGGGGTTTTCTGGATCAAGACCTCACCACCTCCGGTCAACGTCACGGTCAGCGGCTCCTCCTGCTCGCCCGGCAGCGCGTTCGCTGCCGTCTTCGGTAGCTCCACAGGCACCCCCACCGTCATCAGCGGCGCCGCCACCATGAAGATGATCA
>CAZOKA010000052.1:0-10936 GCA_964580265.1 uncultured Rhodobacterales bacterium
GGCGGGCTTCGCCCTTTATTCCGCGCATTGGCACCACGCCTCAACGTCCGAAAAAGGCCATCCATGCCCCCAGTGCGTCAGAGGCACGCCTCGAACAGGGCGCGGGTGTTGTCGTAGGTCATCTCCACCGGGTTGCCGCCGACGCTGGGATCGGACAGCGCCGAGCGGGTTAACACGTCCAGGTCGGGGTTGGTGACCCCCAGTTCGGTCAGGGTTCGGGGGATGCCGAGGCTGGCGTTCAGTTGATCGACGAAGGCGGCAAAGCCGTCAAACCCGCCCTTGATGCCAAGGTAATTGGCGGCGTCGGTCAGCACGGCTTCGGCGGCGGGGCGGTTGAACTGCAACACCGCGGGCATGCACACGGCATTGGTGGTGCCGTGATGGGTGTGGTGATGCGCCCCGATCGGATGGCTGAGAGCGTGGATCGCGCCCAGCCCCTTCTGGAAGGCGGTCGATCCCATCGCCGCCGCGCTCATCATGTGGGCGCGGGCCTCGATATCGGCGCCATCGGCGTAGGCGCGCGGCAGGTATTCCTTGACCAGGCGCATCCCTTCCAGGGCGATGCCCTGGCTCATCGGGTGGTAGTGGGGCGAGCAGAACGCCTCGACGCAATGGGCGAACGCATCGAGGCCGGTGCCGGCGGTGATCGCGGGGGGCATGCCGACGGTGAGTTCCGGGTCGCAGATCACCACGGCGGGCAGCATCCGGGGGTGGAAAATGATCTTTTTCTCATGCGTATCAGAGTTGGTGATAACGCCCGCGCGCCCCACCTCGGAGCCGGTGCCGGCGGTGGTGGGCACGGCCACGATCGGCAGGATGGCGTCCGCGTCGGCGCGGGTCCACCAATCGCCGATATCCTCGAAATCCCAAAGCGAGCGGCGCTGCCCGGCCATGAAGGCCAGCACCTTGGCCAGGTCCAGCCCCGAGCCGCCGCCAAAGGCGATCACGCCGTCGAAGCCGCCTTCGCGCAACACCTCGAGCCCGGCGGCGACGTTGCGCTCGTTCGGGTTGGGGTCCACCTCGGAGAACATGGCGCGGCCAAGGCCCGCCGCATCCAGAATATCAAGGGTTTTCCGGGTGATATCCATCGTCGCAAGGCCGCGATCGGTGACCAGCAGCGGCCTGGACATGCCCGCCGCGGTGCAGGCCTCGGCGATTTCGGAAATGCGCCCCGCACCAAAGCGCACGGCGGTGGGATAGGTCCAGTTCCCGACAAGTTTCATCTCTCAGCCCTTCTTCAGATGATAGGATTTGGGACGCGTCAGCGCATGGAAGCCCAGCACCGACAGGCCCGCCCCGCGCCCGGTATCCTTGCACCCGGTCCAGCACAATGCCGGATCGAGGTAGTCGCAGCGGTTCATGAACACGGTGCCTGTTTCCAGCCGCTGGCTGATCCGTTCGGCGGCGTCCGCGTCATGGGTGAAGATCGCGGCGGTCAGGCCGAAATCGCTGTCGTTCATCAGCGCGATCGCCTCGTCATCGCCGCTGACCGGCATGATGCCCACGACGGGGCCAAAGCTTTCGTCGCGCATCACGCGCATGGTGTGATTGACCCCGGTCAGGATCTGCGGCGTCAGGTAGGTGCCGCCGTCATCCTCGGGGAATGTGTCGATATGGGCGGTGGCGCCCTCGGCGACGGCCTCGGATATCTGGGCGCGGACCTCAGCCGCGAAGCGGCGGTTGGCCATCGGGCCGATGGTGGTGTCCGGGTCAAGCGGGTTGCCCAGCTTCATCGCGCGAACGGTTTCGACGGCTTTTTGCACGAAGGCGTCGAACAGATCCTCGTGCACGTAGATCCGTTCGATCCCGCAGCAGCACTGCCCCGAGTTGAAGAAGGCGCCATCGAGCAGGCCATCGACCGCCGCCGCGACATCGGCGTCGGCGCGCACGTAGCCGGGATCCTTGCCGCCCAGTTCGGTCGCGACGGGGGTGAAAGTGCCTGCGGCGGCGCGTTCCATTTCCTGGCCGCCGCGCACCGAGCCGGTAAAGTTGACGAAATCGAACGCCCGCCCCGAGATCAGCGCGCTGGTGGTGTCGTGATCAAGGAAGACGTTGGCGAACACGTCCTCGGGCACGCCGACGGCATGGAACGCCTCGGCCAGGCGTTCACCCACCTGGAGGGTTTGCGTGGCATGTTTGAGCACCACGGCGTTGCCGGCAATCAGGGCCGGTGCGACGGTGTTGATCGCGGTCATCCACGGGTAGTTCCAGGGGGCTACGACGAACACGACGCCATGCGGCTCGCGCGTGATCTTGCGGGTGAAGGCGGCGCTGTCCTCGATCACCATGGGCGCGAGGGCCTGTTCGGCGATGTCCGCCATGTAGGAGGCGCGTTCCTCGAAGCCGCCGAACTCGCCGCCATAGCGCACGGGGCGGCCCATCTGGTGGGCCAGCTCGGTGGCCATGAGCGCGGTGTCCTCGCCCACCTTGGCGACGGCGGCGCGCACCAGCGCGACGCGCTCGTGCAGCGGGCGGGCGGCCCATGCGGGCTGTGCCGCGCGGGCGGCGGCGACGCGCGCCTTGGCCGCGTCACGCGACAGCGCGGGGCGCTCCATGTAGACGGAGCCGTCAATCGGCGAAATGCAGGTTAGCGTCTTGGTCACGGCAATCCTTTCTGCCTGTCTGTGGCTTTTGTCGCGCGCTTGGGCGCGGTTCAGTTCAGGCGCGTTCGAACCCGCGGGCGATTTCCCAGTCGGTCACGACGCGGTCAAACTCTTCCTGTTCCCATTCGGCGCAGCGGGTGTAGTGATCGATCACGTCATCGCCCATTGCCGCGCGCAGCATCGCGGAGGTGCGCAGCGTCGCCGTTGCCTCGCGCAGCGAGCCGGGGATTTCGCCGCCGCTCACGTCCTCGTAGACATCGCCGCGAATGGGCGGGGCCAGGTCCATCTTGTCCTCGATCCCCTTTATGCCGGCGGCGATCATCGCGGCCAGCGCCAGGTAGGGGTTCATGTCCGAGCCGCCGATGCGGCATTCGACGCGCACCGCCTTGGTGCCCTCGCCGCACAGGCGGAAACCGGCGGTGCGGTTGTCCACGGACCAGACCATGCGCGTGGGCGCGAACGTGCCCTTCATGAAGCGCTTGTAGCTGTTCACATAGGGCGCGAGGAACCAGGTGTAGTCGGCGGCATAGGCGATCTGTCCGGCCATGAAATGGCGCATCACGTCGGACATGCCATGCTCGCCCTTGGGGTCGTGGAAGGCCGGCTGCCCGTCCTTGAGCAGCGAGAAATGCACGTGGCTTGAACTGCCGACCTTGTCGGCGCGCCATTTCGGCAGGAAACTGGCGGCGTGGCCGTGCGCCCAAGCGACCTCCTTGGTGGCGTGTTTGGCGATGGTGTGGAAATCGGCGCAATCGAGGGCGGCGCCGTAGCGGATGTTCAGTTCCTCCTGTCCGGTTTCGGCCTCGCCCTTGGTGTTCTCGACGGGGATGCCGGCGGCATAGAGGTGGTTGCGCAAGGGGCGCAGGATGCGCTCTTCCTTGGTGGTCTGGAGGATATGGTAATCCTCGTTGTAGCCGCTGATCGGGGTCAGGGTGCGATAGCCGGTCTTTTGCAGCTCTTCATAGCTTTGCTCGAACAGGAAAAACTCCAGCTCGGTCGCGGCGGCGGTCTGGTAGCCGAGATCGGCGAGGCGCGCGATCTGGCGCTTGAGCATGCTGCGGGGGCTGTGCGGCACCTCCTGGTGTGTGTGGTGATCGAGCACGTCGCACAGCACCATCGCGGTGCCCTCCAGCCACGGCACCGGGCGCAGGGTATCGAGGTCGGGCTTCATCACGTAATCGCCGTAGCCCTCGGCCCAACTGGTGGCCTTGTAGCCTTCGGGGGTGGCCATTTCCAGGTCGGTTGCCAGCAGGTAGTTGCAGCAATGGGTTTCCTCGTAGGCGGACTCGACAAAGTGGCGGGCGTGAAACCGCTTGCCCATCAAGCGGCCCTGCATATCCACAAGGCAGACGAGAACGGTGTCAATCTCGCCCTGGTCAACCTGTGTCTTGAGGGCATCGAACGTCAGTGCAGCGGCCATTTGGGGTATCCTGTTTTTCATCTTTCAGCGACGAGGCCCCGGCGACGTGCGCCGGAGCCCGTAACGTGTTGCACGGCGCCGCGCCGGTGTGGCGCGGCGCGCGCGATCAAGTGTCGTAACGATACGGCCGGCCGGCCTTTTCCATCGTTTCGTTGTAGTCCTTGATGATGCCGACCACTTTCTCGGCGACGGGATCGCCCTCGGTCAGTTCGCCCCAGAAATCCTTGGCGGCGGCTTCGACCTGCGCCCATTCCGCGTCGGGGATGGAGGTCAGCTTCATCTTGTCGCCGTTGACGCGCAGGCGCGCCTCGCCGCCCCAATACCACCACTGGCGGTAATAGTGCGACTGCTCCATGCAGACCATCAGCAGCGTCTTGAGGTGATCCGGCAATTCCTCCCAGCGGCCCATGTTGGCGAAGAAGTGCCCGATCCATGCGCCCGAGATGTTGTTGGTCAGGAAGTAGTCGGTCACGTCCGCCCAGCCGACGGTGTAGTCCTCGGTAATGCCGGACCATGCGATCCCGTCCAGCTCGCCGGTTTGCACGGCCACTTCGATGTCTTCCCACGGCAGGGTCACGGGAACCACGCCGAACTGCGACAGGAAGCGCCCCGCGGTGGGGAAGGTAAAGACCCGCTTGCCCTTGAGATCTTCAAGGCTGCGGATCGGTTCCTTGGTGGCGAAGTGGCACGGATCCCAGGAGCCGGCCGAGATGTGCTTGACCCCGACCTTGGCGTATTCTTCTTCCCAGATCTCCTTGAGGCCATACTGGTTGAACAGCACCGGCACATCCAGCGAGTAGCGCGTGCCGAACGGGAAATAGCCCCCGAAGACGCGCACGGCCGTCGGTGACGCCATCGAGTCGTCATCCGATTGCACGGCGTCGATGGTGCCGCGCTGCATGGCGCGGAACAGCTCGCCCGTGGGCACCAGTTGGTCCGCGAAATAGAGTTCGATCTCCATCTCGTCGCCGGCGATCTGGTTGAACTTGTCGATCGCGGGCTTGACCACGTGTTCGGCCAGCGCCGCGCCGGCATAGGTCTGCATGCGCCAGGTGATCTTGGATTGCGCGATGGCGGGCGCGCCAAGCGATGCGCCAACCGCGCCGACACCGGCGGTGCTGAGGAACTTGCGTCTTGTCGTTGTCATGTCTTCTCTCCTATTGGTTTTATTGATTTGGCCCCGTTGACCGGGGTTCTTGGGGTTAGTTTCCGTAGACCACCCCCGGCAGCCACAAGGCGATTTCGGGGAAGGCCATGATCAGGGCCAGCGCGCCCGCCATCACCATCACGAACGGCAGGATCGAGGCGTAGATGTCGCGCAGGCCGATTTCCTTGGGCGCCATGGCCCGCATCAGGAACAGGTTATAGCCAAAGGGCGGTGTCATGTAGGCGATCTGCGTGGTGATGGTATAAAGGACACCATACCAGATCAGGTCGAACCCCAGTTGATCGACCAGCGGCACGTAGAGCGGCGCCACGATCACCAGCATCGCGGTATCGTCAAGGAACGTGCCCATCAGGATAAAGCTGAGTTGCATGACGATCAGGATGCCCCAGGGGCCAAGGCCCATCTGCTCGGTGAACAGCCCCTCGATCGCGCGGACCGCGCCGAGGCCGTCGAAGATCGCGCCAAAGGCCAGCGCGGCCATGATGATCCACATGAACATGCAGGAAATGCCAAGGGTGTTGCGCACCGAGTTCTCGAACACCTGGCGCGTCATCCGCCCCTTGAGCACGGCGGCGGCAAAGGCGGTCATCGCGCCGATGGCCGAGCTTTCCACCAGCGATGTCCAGCCCTTGACGAAGGGCACCATCATCGCCGCGAAGATGATCAGCGGCAAAAGGCCGGCGCCCAGCAGGCGGATCTTTTCCGAGCGCGTGTATTGCGCGCGTTCCTCGGGCGGCAGGACCGGGCCGAGATGCGGCTGCAACCGGCAGCGGACCGCGACGTAGATCACGAACATCGCCGCCATCATCAGCCCCGGCAGCACCCCGGCCAGCCAGAGTTGCCCCACCGGTTGCCGCGCGATCATGGCATAGAGCACCAGCACCACCGATGGCGGCACCAGGATACCCAGGCTTGACCCCGCCTGTATCACGCCGGTGACCATGATCTTGTCATAGCCCCGCCTGAGCAGTTCAGGCAGCGCGATGGTCGCGCCGATGGCCATGCCCGCCACCGACAGCCCGTTCATCGCCGAGATCAGCACCATCAGCCCGATCGTGCCGATCGCCAGCCCGCCGCGCAGCGGACCCATCCAGACGTGAAACATCTTGTACAGGTCATCGGCGATGCGGCTTTCCGACAGCACGTAGCCCATGAAGATGAACATCGGAAGCGTCAGCAGCGGATACCATTTCATCAGCTTCATGGCCGCGGAAAACGGGATGGCGACGCCGCCGGTGCCCCATAGCAGCATCCCCGCCGCCGCGCCGACAAAGCCGATGGCGGCGAACACGCGCTGCCCCGTCATCAGCATCAGCATCATCGAGGCGAACATCACCAGGGCGATCATTTCGTGAGGCATCAGATTTCTTCTCCGCGAATGCGACAGATATCACGGACGAATTCCGCCGATGCCTGCAGGATCATCATGCAAATTCCCAGGATCATGACCGCCTTGATCGGCCACAGGTAGGGACGCCAGGCGGTCGGGCTGCGCTCCATGTAGCCCAGTTGCTCGTGCGCGGCGTCAAACCCGCCGGTCAGCACCGCGCCAGCCAGGTCGGCGAAGAACGCGAACGGCTCGGACCCGAAATAGCCCAGCGAATAGGCCATGGATTCGATCCCGCCGAGGAACAGGATCGCCAGGAAATAGAGCAGGAAAAACACCGTGAAGGCATCGACCCAGGCCTTGGTGCGCGGTGACCAGCTCCCATAGAACAGGTCCATCCGCACGTTCGCCCCCAGTTGCAGCGAATAGGGGCCGCCGATGATGTAATAGGCCACCATGGTGAACTGCGCCATTTCCAGCGTCCAGGGCGATGGCGCCAGGAACGTCTTGGAAATCGAGGACCACAGCAGGATGCCGATCAGCACGAAGATCAGGTACATCGCGACCCTGCCGATCCGCCGGTTGATACCGTCCACGCGCCGCACGTAGCCCCGCACGAGACGGCCGCCCATGCTGTGTCGGGTGATGCCGGTCATCTGGCGGCCCCTCTTTGGTTATGGCCCTGGGCGGGAAGGCAGGCCGCGATCGCGTCGCTCAACAGCGGCGCCAGGAGCGCGCCGATGCGCGCCACGCCGGCCGCATCGCGCAGCAGGGCGTTGGACACCTCGATCATCAGGTTGGGAATGCCGCGCGCGACGCCGTGTTCGCGCAAGGTATGGGTGACGCCATCGGTCGCGTCGTAGGGGGCGTTCAGGCGGGTATCCAGCTCGATCCCGCGTGCATTGGCGGCGCGCATCGCGGCCAGCGCTAGGTCGGCGTCGGAATCGTGCAGAAGGCCCAGCTCAACCGCGCGCGGCCGGCCGTTGAAAACCGGCGTGAAGCTGTGGATCGTGACCAGCGCGAAGGGGGGCTGGCGCGTGTCCAGCACCTGGGTCAGGGTGCGGCGAAAGGGGTGATAGACGGCATCGGCGCGGGCGGCCCGCGCAGCAGCGTCGAGGCCGCGATTGCCGGGCACCTCGATTACCTCGCTGCGGGCGGGGATGGCATCGGGCGCCTCGGGCGGGCGGTTGCAATCATAGACCAGTCGCGACAGCCCGCCAGCGACCAGCGGCGCATCGAGCGCCTCGGACAGGTGCAGCGCCAGCGCCCGCGCGCCGATGTCCCAGACCGCGTGCGACATGCGATCCTCGGCGCGCAGGCCCAGATCGTGCAGGGCGGCCGGGATCACGTGGCTGGCGTGTTCGCACACCAGCACAACGCCCCCTGCCCCATCGGGATTGACGACCTCGACCGCGGCGCCGTCGCCGCGTGCCAAATTCAAGCCAGAAGATTCTTTCATGCCTACAGGAAAGGTGAGGAAGCGGGGCGCTGTCAATGATTTTGTAGCATTCTTTACATTTGACTAGTAGGTTTACTATATTCTTCAAACGGAGTGCTCATGTCTCAATCACCCAGGCTTGTGAAACAGATGATCCGTGACGGGATGGAGGATCTGACGCGGTCGGAGCGCCAGTTGGCCGACACGCTGTTGCAGGACTACCCGATGGCGGGCCTGCGATCAGTGACGCGGCTGGCGCAGGCGGCGAAGGTGTCCACGCCCACGGTAATCAGGATGGCGCGCAAGCTGGGCTTTGACGGCTTTCCCGACATGCAGGAAAGCCTGCGCAACGAGCTGTCCGAGCAGATCAAGAAACCGACATCGAAGCATGATCTGTGGCAGGCGCAGGGCGCGGATACGCACAGCCTGAATACCTTTGCGCAGGCTGTCATCTCGAACTTGCGGCACACGCTGGAGCGGCTGGATGCATCGGTGTTCGACGATGTCGCGGCCCTGCTGGCCGACACGGCCAAACCTGCCTACCTGGTGGGCGGGCGGATCACGCGATCGAATGCCGATTACATGTTCAACCACCTGCAAATCATTCGCCCCAACGTCACGCATCTGAGCCATTCACCGAACGTGTGGCCGCAATACCTGCTGGACATGGACGGCAACGCGATCCTGATCATATTCGACATTCGCCGCTACGAATCCGATTTGCAGAAGCTGGCCCGCCTGGCCGCGGACCGGGGCACAACGATCGTCTTGTTCACCGATCAATGGGGCTCGCCGATCAGCAAGGTCGCGGATTTCTGTTTCAACGCGCTGGTCGAAGCGCCGTCGAACTGGGACTCGACGATCAGCATCATGTTGTTGATCGAGGCGCTGATCGCGAAGGTGCAGGGCACGCGCGGCGCCGACAGCAAGAACCGAATCGAAGAACTGGAGTCGATGTTCAGCGCGACCAAGCTGTTTCGCAATTTCAACTGAAAATTCGCCCCGATTTCAGGTCTCTGGATCAGTTGCGACGGTCCGCGAGGCGGGAAATTTCGTCCAAAAAAGGGGGATTTAGTACATCTTGAACATATGTTACCAACCCCCTTCCATGCGCAAGAAGGGCTGCAAATGAGCAAACCAGATGAGGGCCGCCAAAGCGATAACGACGCTGGCCCTCGAAATCACGACCACGACACGTCGTTGCGTGAGATATTCGACATAGCGCCAAGCGGCGTTATTCAAGTCGATTTCGAACATGGCACCATAAAACATGCCAACACGACAGTGCAGGAGATCAGCGGATTTGCGCTGCGCGACCTGATTGGTATGCGCTTTGACGATCTACTGGACGGGCGCGCGGGTGATTTGTTCTTTGACGGAATGGTATCGGACATCGCGCCGGACGCGCCTATCGGCCCGTATGAGACCGCGCTTGTCGATGCCGCGGGCGCGCCGCTTCCGGTTGATGTGCGCGGCAAGATGTGGCCCGACGCCCATGGGCGGCAGACATTGTGGTGCTTTATCTGCGATCTGCGCGACCAAAAGCGGAAAGATACCGACATGCTTGAGGCGCAAAGGCGGCTTGCCGATATCATAGACGCGGCGCAACTGGGCACCTTCGAGATAGATGTCGAAAACCGCATGAACCACATCAACGACCGTTGGGCGGACATGCTGGGCTATCAGCGCACGGAACTCGAACCGATCTACACCGACGACTTTCGCGAAATGCTGCACCCCGATGATCGCGCCACCTTCGACGAACAGGTCGCCGCGTTCGAAAGCGGCATGGAAGTTTTCGAGCGGGACATGCGGATGCGCCACAAGAACGGGCATTACGTGTGGATTTTCAGCCGCGGGCGCGTCACGCGTCGGAACCGGGATGGAAGGCCGGTTCGGATTTCAGGCATCCACCTGGATATCACCGAGCAGAAAGCACGCGAAGAGGCCCTGCGCATGGCGATGACGCGGCTAGAGGACACGACCGCCGAACGCGACGACGCGCGACAGCGGTTTCTCGATATCACCAACGTGTCGAACATGTGGTATTGGGAGCAGGACAGCGATCTGCGCTTTACCTACGTTTCGGACAACCTTGAACAGTTCTCGAACCTGAATCCGGCGATGTTGATCGGCAAGACGCGCGCCGATCTGCTGGAGGGCAACAAGGCCGCCCAGGAGGCTGCAGACTGGCGCGGGCTGGCGCGCAAGGTCGCCGCGCGCGAGCCGTTTCGCGATTTCACCTACATGGTGCCCGGTAGCGACGGTCAACCGGACATGTGGTTCCGATCCTCGGGCGCGCCGTTCCATGACCGCGACGGACAATTCGCAGGGTATCGTGGCATCGGCGCGGATGTGACCGAACTGGTCGAGTCGATGAAGCGCGCGCAGGCGGCCAATCGCAGCAAGTCGCAGTTCCTGGCCAACATGAGCCACGAAATCCGCACACCGCTCAACGGGGTTCTGGGCATGGCGGAACTGCTTGAATCTCATATCGACGACCCGGAAAAACTCCGCATGATCCAGACGATCCGCACGTCGGGGGAAAACCTCTTGAATATCATCAACGATCTGCTGGATATGTCCAAGGTCGAGGCGGGGCGCCTGAACCTGGAAAACGCGCCGTTTCGCATCGACGAGATCCTGCGGCGCCTGGAAGACATTCACCTGCTGAAGGCCGAGGAAAAGGGCCTGTCGTTCGAGGTCATGATCGGCTCTGGCTGCGATGCGCCCCGCATGGGCGACAGCCACCGCGTGCAGCAGATCCTGCACAACCTGCTAAGCAACGCGATCAAGTTCACCGAAGAAGGATCGGTCAACCTGACGGTTCTGGCGCGCAAGGATGAGCCGGTGAAGATCACGGTCGAGGACACGGGCATCGGCATGACACCCGAGCAGGTCGAGCAGCTATTCGAAGATTTCGTACAGGCCGACAGCTCGATCTCGCGGCGGTTCGGGGGCACGGGCCTGGGCATGTCGA
>CAZOKA010000053.1:0-10925 GCA_964580265.1 uncultured Rhodobacterales bacterium
CCGCGCATGCTCAAGGCCGGCTACAAGGACAGCTTCGTGCTGGCGCTGATCGTGAACTCGTCCGACATCGCGTTCCTGATCCCGCCATCGATCGGCATGATCATTTACGGCGTCGTCTCGAACACCTCGATTTCCGAGCTGTTCATCGCCGGTGTCGGACCAGGCCTTCTGATCCTGGTCCTGTTCTCGATCTATGCGTGGATTTACGCGGTGCGCAACAACGTGCCCACCGAACCCAAGACCAGCTGGAAAGAACGCCTTGCCGCAACGCGCAAGGCAATCTGGCCCCTCGGTTTCCCGGTCATCATCGTCGGCGGCATCTATGGCGGCATCTTCTCGCCAACCGAAGCGGCGGCCGCCTGTGTGCTTTATGCGCTGTTCCTGGAAACCATCCTGTTCCGCACGATGGATTGGCGCGGTGTTTACGACACCGCGAAATCCACCGGGCTGATCACCGCGGTGGTGTTCATTCTGGTCGGCGCGGGCGCTGCGTTTTCCTGGGTGATCTCGTTCGCCCAGATCCCGCAGGCCATCCTGGGCGGTATCGGCATCGACCAGATGGGCCAGATCGGGGTGCTGTTCGTGATCTCGATCGCGTTCTTCATCGGGTGCATGTTCGTTGACCCGATCGTGGTGATCCTGGTTCTCGTACCGATCTTCGCGCCGGTCGTGAACTCGGTCGGCCTCGATCCGGTTCTGGTCGGCACGGTAATCACGTTGCAGGTAGCCATCGGCTCGGCAACGCCGCCGTTCGGCTGCGACATCTTCACCGCCATCGCGGTGTTCAAGCGGCCCTATTGGGAAGTGATCCGCGGCACGCCGCCGTTCATCTTCATCCTGCTGTCGGTATCGGTGGCGCTGATCTTCTTCCCGCAGATTGCCTTGTTCCTGCGTGATCTGGCCTTTGCCAAGTAGAAAGGAGCACCCGATGTTCAAGAATATACTCATTCCCTTTGACGGATCGGTGGGCGGCGAACAGGCGCTTCTGAAGGCGGCTGAACTTGCGGTGCTGTGCAAAGCCGAAGTCACCGTTCTGACCGTATTCAGGCATCATTCGATGCTTGAGGCGTCATTCTCGATGGTGCGGGCAAGCGACCCCGGCAACATGGACGACATCATGCGCGGCCATGCAAAGGAAGTTGCCGAGCAGGGCAAGAAACTGGTGCGGGATGCAGGCGTGGAAAAATGCCGCGCCTTCGTGAAAACGGGGCAACCCGCGCGCACCATCATCGGCTTTGCCAAGGAGCACGAGAACGATCTGATCGTGATCGGCAGTCGCGGCATGGGCTCGGTCGAAGGGTATCTGCTGGGCAGTGTGTCGCACAAGGTGACGGGTCTGTCGCCGGTTCCGGTGCTTGTCATTTAGACGTTTCGGCACCCGCCACCTGCGGGGCGGCGGCGCCAACGGCGTCGTCGCCCCGTTTCATTTGGTCCAACTCGTTGAGAAGATCCAACAGCAGATCAAGCCGTTCCGAACCGAAATTCTCGCGCATCCAACAATTGAGTCTGCGGCTTTCCGCAAGGTTATCGCGAATAATGGAACGGCCAGCTTCTGTGATCGTGACCAATTGCTTGCGCCGGTCGCCGGGGTGCGGTGCGCGGGTAATCAGCCCCTTTGCTACAAGCGTCTGCATGATCCGCGTCAGGCTGGGCAACAACAGGCAGGAGCGGTCGGCAATATGGGTCGGATCAAGCGTTCCGCATTCGTCCAGAACACGCAGGACACGCCATTGTTGCTCGGTCACGCCGACATCGGCCAGCATGTTGCGAATCGGACCCATCACCCGCTCGCGCGCACGCAGCAACGCTATGGGCAGCGAACGGTCGGTTTCGGGCGCATCAGCATTCACTATCTTCATAATCAGTATTTAACTTGCGCATTTTGTAACTGACAATATGTACTCTTGACGCAGCCCAAAATTACGCCGAACCGTTGCACGAGCACCGGTGTTCGGCATCTTGCACAAGTAACCTGGGGGTCGGTGGTGGCCTGATGCGGACGTTGAAGGCTAGGCACCAATGCGCGAAATCGAGGCGCGCAGCGCCCGACCGACCAACGACAGGTCATCTTTTTTCGCCCCACCTTGCGTGGCAAGCAATATTACCATTGGGCAACTCTTGTCAGGTCGCAAACACCACATCTATTTTGCACGACACCGTTGCGAGAACCTGGTCGAACGCACCATTTGACAAGGAACCACTACCGGCCAAATGAGAACGCGCGCCCCAACCGGGAGGTGCGTTTTGCTTTCGCGGGGCCGGGGTGCTCAGACCTCCAGCCACTCCTTGCGGATATCTTCGCGAGTTTTGAAATCCTCGGGGGTGCCCTCGTAGACGATCTCGCCGTGGCCCATGACATAGACCCGCGCGGCGATGCGCAGGGCAATCGACAGTTTCTGCTCGACCAGCAGAATGGCCACCCCAGCGCGCGCGATATCGGCGATCATGTCGCCAACCTGCTGCACGATCTTGGGTGCCAATCCCTCGGTCGGCTCGTCGATAATGATCAGGTCCGGATTGCCCATCAGGGTCCGGCACATGGTCAGCATCTGCTTTTCCCCGCCAGACAGGACACCGGCAAGGTTATCGGCCCGCTCCTTGAGGTTGGGAAACATCCCGAGCATGTCCTCGATGGTCCAGCGGCCCGGCTTTTTCATGTCCTTGATCCCCAGGATCAGGTTCTCGCGCACCGTCATCATGGGAAAGATGTCCCGGCTTTCGGGCACATAGCCCAGCCCCAGATGCGCGATGCGATAGCTTTCCAGCCCGTCGATACGCTGCCCCTTGAAGGTGATCTCGCCCTTGGGCGGCACCTCGCCCATGATCGCCTTGGCGGTGGTCGACCGCCCCACGCCATTACGACCCAGCAGCGCGATAACCTCGCCCGGCATGATCTCCATGTTCACACCGCGCAGGACGTGACTCTTGCCGTAATAGGCGTGCAGGTCTTTCACGGTCAGCATCGGGTCTGTCATTGCGCACCTCCCGTGGCCAACGCCAGTTGCTCGTCCTCGTCGCCCAGATACGCCTCGCGCACACGCGGATCGCCGCGGATTTCCTCGGGCGTGCCGGTGGCGATGATCTGACCGTAGACCAGGACCGAGATGCGATCGGCAAGGTTGAACACGACACCCATGTCATGCTCGACGATGATCAGGGTCTTGCCCGCCGTCGCCTGCTCGATCAGGGCGACGGCCCTGTCGGTTTCCGAATGGCTCATCCCCGCCGTGGGTTCGTCCAGCAGGACGACATCAGCGCCCCCCGCGATCGTGATGGCAATCTCAAGCGTGCGCTGATCGGCGTAAGGCAGCAAGGCAGCAGGCAGATGCGCCTTGTCCAGAAGGCCGACCCGCTCAAGCACTTCGCCGGTCTTCTGCTGCACCTCGCGCAGGTTGCCCACGTTGCGCCAAAAGCTGTAGCCGTGCCCAAGCGAATACAGCACGCCGCAGCGCACGTTTTCCCGCACGGTCATGTTGGCGAAAATGTTGGACACCTGGAAACTGCGCGACAGGCCCATGCGGTTGATCACATGCGGCGGCAGGCCGGTGATCTCCTCGCCCTTGAGCTTCACGCTGCCGGATGTCGGGTGATAAAGCCCCGAGATCAGGTTGAACAACGTGGATTTGCCAGCGCCGTTCGGCCCGATGATTGCGTGACGTTCACCCGGCGCCAGGTCCAGATCCACACCGCAGATGATCTCTGCGGGGCCAAAGCTCTTCTTGAGGCCCTTGATTGAAAGCGCGGGCGTGCTCATGCGTGGCCCTCCTCATTGTTGCGGGCCAACCGCAGCGTGACAAACCCGGCGCCAAAGAACCCAAGGATCAGAATCCAGCTCAGTGGCGTATCGATCCCCAAATGCAGGCCGAACGGCTCGAACACTTCACCATAGCCATTGGACCAGCGCACCGCGACCTCCACGAGAATGACAAGCCCGACAAACGCCAGCGCCACGCCGACAGCCTGCTGCAAACGCCGGATCAGCATTTCCCTGGCGCCTCCGTGACGGGAAATCTCGAACAGGCCAAACACCATCCCCGCCACACCTCCGGGGGCATACATCACGATGGCGATGAACAGCAGGCCCAGATAAAGTAACCACGCCTCGGAATAATCCGACAGCATCGACTGCATGTAGGTCAGCAAAATCGCGCCCATGATCGGCCCGGTGAAATACCGGATACCCCCGATATACGCCATCAGCAGGACCAGTCCCGACGGCACCAGGGATAGCGATTCAGGGGTAAATATCTCGTAGTTCACCGCCGACATGCCACCGGCCAGCCCGGCAAACGCCCCCGCGAATATGAACACCAGGTATCGCACGCGGTTGGGATCATAGCCGACGAACTGCACCCGCTCGGGGTTGTCGCGCGTGGCTTCTGACATCTTGCCAAGCGGCGTGCGGGTGAAGGCATAGATGCCCAGGGTGCCGATGAACGTCCAGAACGCGATGAACCAGTAGACATCCTCGACCGGCCCCATCGACAGGCCAAACGCCTGCGGCCCGACCATGCGGTCGCCCGTCACGCCCATTTCACCGCCAAAGACCGACCCGAACATATAGCCCGCCGCCGCCACCAGTTCGGCAACACCGAGCGAAATCATCGCGAACGGAACCCCCGAGCGCTTGCACGACGGCCAGCCGATAACCGCCCCAGCCAGCGCCCCCATGGCAAAACCGACAACCGGCAGCATGAAAACGGGATAGTTGCTCCAGAATGCGGAGTCGCCCGCATCTATGGCGTTCATGGCATGCAGGGCGGCATAGCCCCCCAGGCCGAAATAAACCGCATGTCCGAAGGACAGCAGCCCGCCGCGCCCCAGAAGCATGTTGTAGGACAACGCGAAGACGATGTTGATCCCCATCGCGGCCATCAGCGAATACATCGTGCGCGACGGATCAAAGAACGGGATCATCACCAGCACCACAGCCATAACGACGAATGGCACGAACCGCTGACGAACTTTCACCGCCCGCGACGGGGCCAGGTGTTCATAGCTTTGCATGGAATTATCACTCACAGCTCACGATCCCCCATCAGGCCACGCGGGCGCACCATCAGGATAAGCACCAGCATCAGGAACGGGATCATCGGCGCCAGGGATGCGATCGTGATACTCCCCAGCTCAGAGGTCGCACTCAGGCCAAGCCATCCGAATATGTCCGAGAACGAGGCATCGATGCCCACTGCGAATGTCTGCATCAGCCCCAGCAGCATCGCGGCAAGAAAGGCGCCGGTCAGGCTGCCAAGCCCACCCACGACGACCACGACAAACACGATCGGCCCCATCTGAACGGCCATCGCCGGGTCGGTCACCAGGTAATTGCCCCCGATGACACCCGCCAAACCGGCCAGCGCACAGCCCACGCCAAACACGGTCATGAATATGCGCGGCACATTATGACCCAAGTGCCCAACCATGTGGGGATGTGTCAGCGCCGCCTGGATGATCAGACCCGCGCGCGTGCGCTTGAGGATGAACCACAGCGCCGCCAGCATACCGACAGACACCAGCAGGATGAAAACGCGGTAAGCGGGGTATTGTGCGCCGAACAGTTCGAACAACGGAAAATCCAGCAGTTCGGGAACACGGTAATCCACCGAATTACGGCCCCAGATGATCTTGACCACCTCGTCGATCAGGTAGGCCAATCCGAAGGTGAACAACAACTCTGCCACATGGCCGTTGGCATGCACGCTGCGCAGGCCCCACTTTTCGACCGCCGCACCGACCAGCCCGACCAGAACGGGCGCCAGGATCAGTGCGATCCAGAAATTCGTGACTCCCGCGATCGAATAAGCGAAATACGCGCCCAACATGTAAAAGCTGGCATGCGCGAAGTTCAGCACGCCCATCATGCTGAAGATAAGCGTCAGGCCACTGGACAACATGAACAGCAGCAGCCCGTAAATCACCCCGTTCAGGAGTGAGAATACGATCGTTTCCATCGGGACCTCTTGTCAGAAGGGATTCCGCACCTCTGCACCCAAAGCTGCGCGGGAGGAAACGGGCGGCCGAAGCCGCCCGCTCCAAGATATCGACGGATCAGCGCGACGGGCGATCCATCTCGCAGCTCGTCGGTGGCGCAGTTGCGCTGGCTGCGATACGCGCTTCGTCGCTTGCCGTCCAGCCAAGGCCGGTATCCTCGACATCCCGCTCGACATCCGCCGAGAAGGTCGAAACGAACAGATCCTGCAACACCTGGTGATCCTCGGCGCGCATCGTCACCGTGCCGTAGGGGCCTTCATAGGTCATCCCCTCCATGGCAAAGGCAATATCCACCGGATCGTTGCTACCGGCCTTTTCGGCCGCCATGTCAAGGAAGTTCACCGCGTTATAGGCCCGGTGATAGTAGTAGTCGTTCTCGGGATAGGTTTCCTCGAAATCCTCGATACGCGCGATCTGCTCGTCGGTCGTGGGATAGTTTTCCACGAATTCCGAGATTTGCATCACCTGCCCGACGGCGGCCTCGCCCATGGCTGTGGCCGCGCCCAGCGAACCGCCGTAATAGGTCAGGATCGGCGCTTCGAGGCCCGAATCGATCGCGGCCTTGACCAGCAGGACCATGTCGGCCCCCCAGTTCCCGGTGATAACCGCATCGGCGTCCGAACTGATGATCTTCTGGATGTAGGGGGTGAAATCCTTGACCCGGCCCAGCGGGTGCAATTCGTTGCCCACGATCTCGATATCGGGGCGTTTTTCCTCAAGCTGCCCCACTGCGGCCGATGCCACGGCCTTGCCGAACGAGTAGTCCTGCCCGATGACATAAACCTTCTTGATCTCGTCACGCTCGGCGATCCAGTCCGTCGCGGCGGACATCTTCATATCCACATGGCTGTCAAAGCGAAAATGCCAGAACGAGCATTTCTCGTTCGTGAACGCCGGGTCCACCGCGGCATAGTTCAGGAACAGGATCTCGTCGCCGGGGTTGCGCTTGTTATGCTTGTTGACCGCGTCGATGATCGCCGACGCAACCGAAGAGCCGTTCCCCTGCGCGATAAACCGAATGCCCCGGTCGATCGCCTTTTGAAGCTGCACCAGCGATTCCTTGGGGCTGACCTTGTTGTCGAACGGCACCATTTCCAGTTCGGCACCGTTCATGCCACCGTCCGCATTCACCTCGGACACTGCATGCGACCACTGCTTGAAGCCCGCATCGCCCGATGGCCCGAAAGGCCCCGAAAGCGGATCGATGAACGCGATTTTGACGGTTTCTGCGGATGCGCCCATTGCGGCGAACCCCATTGCTGCCGCGAGGGCAGCGGATTTCATCAGTTTCATTTTTTCCTCCCGTATCGAAAAGCGGCCAAGCCGGCACGCCCTCCTTGACCCGGATCAAAAGATGATATTGCTTGCATGTCAAGAGCTGTGAAATACTATTCCGCAAAGCGAAATACCGGAGACGCCATGCCTGCCCTCACCACAGACCCTGCACAGTTCCGCGCAGACATTTCCGACTGGATCGCGGCCAATTGCCCCGAAAGCCTGCGCAACCGCCCCATGAGCGAAGACAGCATCGTCTGGGGTGGCCGGCGCTGGACATTCCGCGACGATGATCAACGCATCTGGCTGGAACGCGCCATCGAAAAGGGCCTGACCGCCCCCCGCTGGCCAACCGAATATGGCGGCGGCGGCTTGACGCGTGAGCAGGAAAAGATCCTGCGCGAGGAGATGAGCTACCTCGGCGCACCCCCACCATTAGAGAGCTTTGGCTTGTGGATGCTGGGGCCTGCCCTTCTGGCCTTTGGCAACGACGCCCAGAAGGCCAAACACCTGCCCGCCATCACCCGCGGCGAAATTCGCTGGTGCCAGGGCTATTCCGAACCCGGCGCCGGCAGCGACCTGGCCAATGTGCAAACACGCGCCGAGGACATGGGCGATCATTACCTCGTCAACGGACAGAAAATCTGGACGTCCTACGCCGACCGCGCCGACTGGATCTTCGCGCTGGTGCGCACCGACCGCGACGCGCCCAAGCACAAGGGCATCTCGTTCCTGCTGATGGATATGGAAACCCCCGGCATCACCACCCGGCCGATCCGCCTGATTTCAGGAAAATCGCCCTTTTGCGAGACGTTCTTCGACAACGTGAAGGTGCCCAAGGAAAACCTCGTGGGCGAGGTGAACCGCGGATGGGACATCGCGAAATACCTGCTCACGCACGAGCGCGAAATGATCGGCGGCGGCGCGCGCGGGTTGCTTGGCGGGCGGTCGCTGGGCGCGTTCCTTGGCGATCTCGATGATAGCGCCCTGAATGATCCCGTCATTCGCGCCGAGGCGATGGCAGCCGAGGTGGACACCCTCGCCTTCGCCATGACGATGGAGCGCTACAAGGACCACGCCGAGGCCGGTGGCGGCGTCGGCCATGCCAGCGCGATGTTGAAATACTATGGCACCGAATTGAACAAGCGCCGCTACGAGTTGCTGATGTCCGCCGCCGGCAGTGATGCGCTGGAATGGGACGGTGCGCACGGGGCGCTGGCGCCGGAATGGCTGCGCACCAAGGCCAACTCGATCGAAGGCGGCACATCCGAGGTGATGCTCGACATCATCGCCAAGCGGGTGTTGGAGCTGCCAAGCGCATGAGGACAACGATGACAAGCCTTCTGGACACCGAAGAAGAGGTCATGCTGCGCGACGCCGCGCGTGGATTTCTGGACAGCGCCGCGCCGGTTTCGGCCCTGCGCGGCAATCGCGATGCGGGCCGGCCCCATGACCCCGGCCTTTGGCGGGAAATGGCGCAGATGGGCTGGGCCGGCGTCCTGGTTCCCGAAAACCTGGGCGGCGCCGACATGGGCCACCGGGCGGCTGGTATCCTGGCGCAGGAGATGGGCGTCACACTGGCCGCGTCGCCATTCCTGTCCACCGCGGTGATCGCAGCCACCGCCCTGCGGGGCGCCGCATCGGGCCGTGCGCAAGATGCCCTGTCGCGCATCGCCAAGGGCGCGGCAACCTACGCCCTGGCGGTCGACGAGGCCGCCAAGCACGCCCCAGAACAAAGCGCGCTTCGGGCCGAGCGGGCCGGCAACGGCTACCGCCTGTCGGGCACCAAGACCTTTGTCGCCGATGGCACAAGCGCCACGCGCATTCTGGTGCTGGCACGCACGGGCGGCACCCCCGGCGAGGCGGCGGGCCTCAGCCTGTTCGACATCGACGCCGAGCGCGCCGGCCTGACCCGCGCGCGGCTGGACACGGTGGACGCGCGCGACCATGCGCGCCTCGATTTCGACGGGGTCGAAGCCACCGGCGACGACCTGCTGGGCGAGGTGGACAATGCCATGCACCTGCTGCGCCCCGCGCTCGATGCCGGTCAGGCCGTGCTGGCGGCTGAACTGGCCGGACTGGCCACCGGGGTCACAGACATGACACTGGGCTATCTCAAGGAACGCCGCCAGTTCGACCGCCCCATCGGCAGTTTCCAGGCACTGCAACACCGCGCCGCGCATCTGTGGGCCGAGATCGAAATCACCGCCTCGGCCATCGCCAACGCGGGCCGCGTTCTGGACGAAACGCCGGGTGACGCGACGTTGGCGGTGTCCTTGGCCAAGGCGCGTGCCACACATACCGCCAACCTGGCTGTGCGCGAGGGGGTGCAGATGCATGGCGGTATCGGCATGACCGACGATCACGATGCCGGGTTTTACATGAAACGCGCCCGCGTCGGGGCGGAATGGCTGGGCGATTATGGCTATCACGCCGCGCGGGTCGCAACTGCGCGCGGATTCTGAGGGAGGGAACACCACAATGACGATGACACCGGACACGTTGTTTGATCTGACCGGCAAGGTCGCGCTGGTAACGGGCGGGGCAACCGGCATCGGCCGCATGGCCGCCGAGGGGCTGATGGGCGCAGGGGCCCGCGTCCTGATCGCCAGCCGCAAGGCCGACGCCTGCGAGGCCGTCGCGCAAGAGCTGAACGCACTGGGCCTCAAGGGCCAGGCCGAAGGGTTCGGCGGTGATGTCGGCACCGAGGAGGGGGTCGAAGCCCTTGCTGCCGAGGTCGCGGCGCGCACGAACAAGCTGCATATCCTGATGAACAACGCCGGGCGCACATGGGGCGATCCGCTGGGCCGGCACCCCTACAAGGCTTGGGAAAAATTGCTGTCGGTCAACGTCACCGGCATGTTTCACCTCACGCAGGCGCTACTGCCGCTCTTGCGCGCGGCCAGCGCCCCGAACGATCCGGCGCGCATCGTCAACGTCGGTAGCGTCATGGGCGATCTGCCCAAGGGCACGATGACCTATTCCTACGCCACGTCCAAGGGCGCGGTGCACCACCTGACGCGCGTCCTGTCGAACGACCTGGCCCCCGAGGGGATCACCGTCAACGCCATCGCGCCGGGGCCGTTCGTGTCGAACATGACCGCCTTCGCCATCGGCACCGAGGAAGGACAGGACAAGGCCGCGAAAGGCGTGCCCCTGGGCCGCGTCGGCCAGCCCGAGGATATCGCCGGCGCGCTACTCTACCTGTGCGGGCGCGGCGGCGCCTACGTGTCGGGCGCGATCCTGCCGCTATCGGGGGGCATGCAATCCAACGCGCCCGGCAACCTCTTCAACGAGGATCTCTAGGCTATGCCCGACACCATCACCCGCACTGACATGGCCGCCCGCGTGGGGCAGCCTCTGGGAACCTCGCGCTGGTTCACCGTGGATCAATCGATGATCGACGGCTTTGCCGACATCACCCATGATCACCAGTTCATCCATGTTGACCCCGCCGCCGCCGTGCAAACGCCGTTCGGCGGAACCATCGCGCACGGGTTCCTGACGCTGTCGCTTCTGTCGGCGATGGTCTATGATGCGGTCCCCACGATGGAGGGGGTGACCATGGGCGTGAACTACGGCTTCGACCGGGTCCGCTTCGTCAGCCCGGTGATGGTGAACGCGCGCGTTCGCGGCAATTTCACCCTCGCCGCGTTCGA
>CAZOKA010000054.1:0-10887 GCA_964580265.1 uncultured Rhodobacterales bacterium
TCTCCTTGACGGCGCTTCGGGGCATGGGTAAGCCACCTCGACTGATAAATCCAGACGGAGATGACCCATGGAGGATGCGGCCCAATCGCAATCCACCCCGAACGCGGCATTCACCCCGCGCGTGTTTTCCGGCATCCAGCCTTCAGGCGGTCTGACGCTGGGAAATTACCTTGGCGCGATCCGCCGGTTCGTGGATATGCAGGAAAGCGGCGTGCAGACGATCTATTGCGTCGTCGATATGCACGCGATCACCGTCTGGCAGGAGCCGCAGGCGCTGATACGCCAAACCCGCGAGCTGACCGCCGGTTACATCGCCGCCGGCCTGGACCCGGAAAAATCCATACTTTTCAATCAGTCACAGGTGGCCGAACACGCGCAACTGGCCTGGATATTCAATTGCGTGGTGCGGATGGGCTGGATGAAACGCATGACGCAGTTCAAGGACAAGGCCGGCAAGAACGCCGAGGAGGCCTCGCTTGGCCTGTTCGGCTACCCGGCGCTCATGGCGGCTGACATCCTGCTCTACCACGCCACCCACGTGCCCGTGGGCGAGGACCAGAAACAGCACCTTGAATTGACGCGCAACACCGCCGCCAAGTTCAATCATGACTACGGCGTCGATTTCTTCCCGATGACCGAGCCGGTGATCGAAGGCACCGCCACCCGCGTGATGAGCCTGCGCGACGGGTCCAGGAAGATGTCGAAATCCGATCCGTCCGATGCCAGCCGCATCAACATGACCGACGATGCCGACACCATCGCGCGCAAGATCCGCAAGGCCAGAACCGATCCCGAGCCCCTTCCGTCCGAGAGCAAGGGCCTTGAGGATCGCGCCGAGGCCCGCAACCTCGTCAACATCTACGCGGCCCTTTCGGATGCGACGGTCGAAGACGTCCTGCGCGACGTGGGCGGCAAGCAGTTCTCCGAATTCAAACCCATGCTCGCCGACCTGGCCGTGGCCAAGCTGGCCCCGATTTCCGAGGAAATGGCCCGACTGATGAAGCAACCCGACGAGATCGACCGCGTTCTTGGACGCGGGGCAAATCGCGCGCGGGAAATCGCCGCGCCGATCCTGCAACGCACGTATGATATCGTCGGCATGCTGCGCAGCACCTGACCCGGCGCATCCGCGCACATCACCCGTGCGGATGCTGGCCTTTTGCCGCCATCGCGGCGCGCCTATTCTTCTTGCACCAGAAGGATAGGCACCATGACCAATAACACCACTCATCCTCAAACCCGCATCGGGCATGTTCACCTGAAGGTGGCCGACTTGGACCGCGCGATCGGCTTTTACCGCGACGTGATGGGGTTCGATCTGCAACAGAAATTCGGCACGCAAGCGGCCTTTCTTTCGGCGGGCGGGTATCACCACCATATCGGGCTGAACACCTGGGACAGCAAGAACGGAACGCCCCCGCCGCGCGGGCATACCGGCCTGTTTCACGTCGCGTTTCTTTATCCCGATCGTCCCGCCTTGGCCGCCGTCCTGCGCAGGGTGCTGAATGCGGGCGTATCCCTTGACTGCGCGGCCGATCACGGTGTCAGCGAAGCCGTCTATTTCACCGACCCCGACGGAAACGGGATCGAGCTGTACCGCGATCGCGCGCCGCAGGATTGGCCGCGGGATTCCGCCGGCAACCTGAACATGACAAACGCACCGCTCGATATCGAGGCCCTGCTTGCACAAGCAAATTGACCCGCTGTCACGAATCCGTTTCATCGCCTTGCTACCGTAAATTCAACGGGCAGCCCTGAACCGTGTCCCCGTTTCAAGATCTGCCCGGAATTATCTGCAAGCCTATTGCTATCAAGACATTTTCAAAATTCAGGCACCTACCTCCGCTCGTCAGGCGGTAGGTGCCTATTTCCGCGCGAGTTGCTTTACTCGGCCGACGGCACTGCTAAAGTCGCGCCATCCGCAAGACTTCAAAAGGCAGGCACATGGCGACTGGCACGAATATCCGAACCTATTTCAATGGAACCTGGCACGATGGCGACGTGCCAATCATGCGTGCCGCCGATCACGGTAGCTGGCTGGGCAGTACGGTGTTCGATGGCGTGCGCCGGTTCGAGGGGATCGTGCCCGATCTCGAGGCCCATTGCGCCCGCGTCAACCGGTCGGCCAAGGCATTGATGCTGACCCCGACGGTCAGCACCGCCGACATGGTGGACATCGTTCGCGAGGGCCTGACCGCCTATCCCGATGACGCGGCCATCTATATCCGCCCGATGTATTGGGGCATTCACGGCGATGCCACGGCGATCATCCCGCAGGGTGACGAAACAGGTTTTGCCATTTGCCTCGAAGAAATCCCCATGGCCCCGCCCGAGGCCAGTGTCACACTCACACGCACCCGGTTTCGCCGCCCGGTTCTGGAAAACGCGGTGGTCAACGCCAAGGCGGGCTGCCTCTACCCCAACAACGCCCGCATGCTGGCCGAGGCACACGCCAAGGGTTTCGGCAATGCGCTTGTCGCCGACGCCATGGGCAATGTCGCCGAAAGCGCAACCGCCAACGTGTTCATGGTCAAGGATGGCGAGTTATTCACCCCGATCGCCAACGGCACCTTCCTGGCGGGCATCACGCGCGCGCGCCACATCTCGAACCTTGCTGCTGAGGGCAAGCGCGTGAATGAGACGGTCCTGACCTTCGATGATTTCCATGACGCGGACGAGGTGTTCCTGTCCGGCAATTTCTCCAAGGTCACGCCAGTGATCGCCCTCGACGAGACCCGCTATCAGGTCGGGCCGGTCACGCGGCGCGTGCGCGAGCTTTACTGGGATTGGGCACACGGCACTGCCTGAAGCGTGACCCGTTGCGCGAAATGGCGTTTGCAGCCATGATGGCGCGATACGGGGGAGACCGGGCAATGCGCAAGTTTCTTGTGGTTCTGGATGACAGTCGAGAGTGCCTGAACGCGATGCGTTTCGCAGCAATGCGCGCAGCGCGCACAGGCGGCGGCGTCACGATCCTGGCTGTCATTGCCCCCGAAGAATTCAACCACTGGATCGGCGTAGGCGATTTGATGCGCGAAGAAGCGCGCGAACGCGTTCACGCCCATTTCGAGGTTTTCGCAAAATGGATGCGCGACCGGCAGAATGTGGACCCCGAGTTGATCATCCGAGAGGGCGAAGCCGTCGATGAGATTTTACAACAGATCCAAGACGATTCAGAGATTGGCGTTCTGGTCCTTGGAGCCGGCACGGACAAGAAGGGCCCCGGCCCGCTGGTGACGCAGATGTCGCGCAGCGCGGGCACCCTGCCGATTCCGATCACCATCGTTCCGGGGGATTTATCCAAGACCCGACTGGAAGCCATAACATAGCGCAACCCCGGAAGTGGCACCAAGTTTGGAATCGTTCCAAACCTTGACTTTCAAAGGCACTGAGAGCATATCCTGAGTCAATCACGAAAGGTGCCTTCCCGATGTTCATTCAAACAGAATCGACCCCGAACCCCGCTACGCTCAAGTTTCTCCCCGGTCAGAGCGTACTGGGCGCGGGAACGGCTGATTTCCCCTCGCCGGAAGGTGCCGAGACCTCACCTCTGGCTACACGGATTTTCAGCGTCGACGGGGTAGCTGGCGTGTTCTTCGGCGCGGATTTCGTGACCGTCACCAAATCGGAAACCGTGGAGTGGGATCATATCAAACCCGCGATCCTGGGCGCGATCATGGAGCATTTCCAATCGGGTCAACCGGTTATGGCGGACAACGCCACAACCGCATCAGGCCATGCCGACCACGACGGACCCGATAGTGAGATCGTCGGCCAGATAAAAGAGCTTCTGGACACCCGCGTGCGTCCTGCGGTAGCGCAGGACGGGGGCGACATCACCTTTCACGGGTTTGATCGCGGGGTCGTTTACCTTCATATGCAAGGCGCCTGCGCGGGGTGCCCTTCCTCTACTCTGACGCTGAAGATGGGAATCGAAAACCTTTTGCGGCACTACATCCCCGAAGTGACCGAGGTACAACCTGTTGCCGTCTGAACGACTGGTTCTTGCTTTTGATACATCGGCCGCGCATTGCGCGGCCGCTTTGCTGTGCGGCGACCGGATTCTGACGCACCGGCATGAAGACATGACCCGAGGTCAGGCTGAGCGGCTGTTTCCCCTGCTTGAAGAACTGCTAACACAGGGCGGCTCAACGTGGCACGATCTGGCCGCGATCGGCGTAGGCGTGGGGCCAGGCAACTTTACCGGCATCCGTATTTCTGTATCCGCCGCGCGCGGGCTGGCACTTTCACTGGGGATTCCGGCGATCGGAGTCTCGACCCTCGAAGCACAGGCTTTCGGCATGCAGGGCGTGGTTGTGTCAACCGTCGCCGCACCGCGCGACCAGCTTTACCTGCAAATCATCGGTGCCGGGGAAACTTTCGCCCCGGTATTGGCAACACTCGCCAGCTTGCCGCAAATCCCCGCACGGGAGAAACCCGCTTGCGTCGGCGCGCGGGCCACCGAGGTCGCCGCTAAATGCGCCGGCACGCCACATCAACCGGCCTTTTGCCTACCCGAGGCCATCGCCAGAATTGCAGCGCAGCGGCTGGACCTCGACCTGCCTTCGCCCGCTCCGCTCTATATCCGTGACGCCGACGCCGCGCCAGCACGCGATGCTCCACCGGTGATTCTGACTGATGAATATTGAGGAAATGGCCAGGCTGCACGCCGCCGCGTTCAATGAAACGCGCTCTTGGAGCGAGAAAGAATTCGCCACCCTTCTGGAATGCGGCAAGACTTTCCACGTCGGCGATGCCCGCGCCTTTGCCGTTGGCCGCGTCATCGCAGACGAAGCCGAGCTGCTGACCCTCGCCACTGATCCAGCATTTCGTCGCTGCGGATTGGGCAAGGCATGCCTGAACGCCATTCTGCACGAGGCACGGAGCCGCGGCGCCGCAACCCTTTTCCTGGAAGTGGCCTCGGACAATGTTGCAGCGGTGGCTCTGTATCGTTCTGCCGGATTCAAAATCACCGGGTGCAGACAGAATTACTACAAGCGCCACGATAGCGAACCTGCAGATGCTCTCGTGATGTGCCACACCCTGATTTGATCACCACAGGCAGATTGCCATACCACGACGAATGACACCCCAGTATGCGGCTGCCATCTTGCCAAGGCGCGCAGCAGCACGCTAGGGATAGGTATGATGATATATCTCCCCATCGCCGAGGTGTCGGTCAACCTGTTCCTGCTTCTGGGGCTGGGCACGATGGTTGGGGTTCTTTCGGGAATGTTCGGCGTTGGGGGCGGATTTCTTATCACTCCGCTTCTCTTTTTCGTGGGCATCCCCCCGGCCGTCGCCGTGGCCACTTCTGCAAACCAAATCGTAGCCTCATCGTTTTCAGCAATGCTCGCGCATCTAAGGCGGAAAACGGTAGACCTGAAGATGGGGATGGTCCTATTGACCGGGGGGCTGATCGGGTCGGCCTTCGGGGTGATGTTGTTCAACCACCTCAAATCCTTGGGGCAGGTCGATCTGCTGGTGCGCTTGTGCTACGTGGTGTTTCTGGGGGTCATCGGCACCCTGATGCTGTTTGAGAGCTACCGCGCCATCCGCAGGGCACGTCGTGCCGGTAGCCCAGTGTACAAGCGCAAACAGCGCAACTGGATTCATGTCCTTCCATTCAAGATAAAGTTTCGCACATCGGGGCTCTATATCTCTGCTATCCCGCCTGTACTCGTCGGAATATCAGTAGGCTTGCTGGCGGCAATCATGGGGGTCGGCGGCGGGTTCATCATGGTTCCAGCCATGATTTACATCCTCGGGATGCCGACAAAGGTGGTCATCGGCACGTCGCTGTTCCAGATTCTTTTCGTAACCGCCTTCACCACTCTCCTGCATGCCACGACCAACTATACCGTCGACATGGCTTTGGCTGTCCTGCTGCTGGTGGGCGGTGTGATAGGGGCGCAACTGGGCACGCAAATCGGGCTGCGCATGAAGGCCGAACAATTGCGCGTTCTGTTGGCTGCGCTGGTCCTGGTAGTCTGCGCCAAGTTGGGCCTCGATCTTCTCCTCAAACCAGCCGAACTATACTCGGTCTCGACACTGGATCAGCTCTGATGAAAGGTCTTTGCCTTCTTCTTCTGCTCTGCATCTCCGGCACGGCACAGGCACAGCAGAATCGCGAAGAGGTGGTCTTGGGCCTGAGCCAGAACAGGGTATCCATCAGCGCTGATTTCGACGGCTCCGAGATCCTTATCTTCGGAGCCATCAAGCGCGAGACGGCGATTCCGAAACAATCGCTCGAAGTGGTAGTGACCATCGCTGGCCCGTCCGAGCCGCTGATCGTTCGCCGCAAGGACAAAAGGTTCGGGATATGGGTGAACACAGCGGCGAACCAGATCGACTCGGCACCGTCCTACTATGCCGTGGCAACTTCGGGGCCGTTCAACGAGGTATTGAGCCATACCGAGGATTTGCGCCACAAGATATCGATTCCACGCGCTATACGGTCCGTTGGTGCCCCCGCTGAAATCGGGGATTCTCGCGCATTTACCCGTGCCCTGATCCGCATACGGCAAGAAAACAAGCTATTTCAGATGCTGGAAGGCGCTGTAACCGTCGAACAGCAAACGCTTTTTCGAACTTCGATCTCTCTTCCTGCTAACCTGACGGAAGGCCCATATCGAACGCGTGTTTTCCTGACACGTGGCGGCCACGTGATTTCACAGTTCAACACCGAAATTGACGTCTACAAGGTCGGGTTGGAACGGTTCCTGTACAACCTGTCCAGAAGCCAGCCCTTTGTGTACGGGTTATTATCCCTTACGATTGCCATCGTCGCAGGTTGGGGGGCCTCAGCCGCATTCCGCATGCTGCGGCAAGGATGAACAGCCGCTTCATCCACGCCCGATCAAGGGCATCTTCGTTGCCATCAGCGTCATGAACTGGACATTCGCCTCGGGCGGCAGATCGGCCATGTTCAGCACCGCACGCGCCACGTCGGCCACCGACATGGTAGGAGGCGCGTTTGCCGGATCGGTCGAAATGATCCCTTCCAGAAGTTCGGTCCGGGCGTTGCCGATATCAATCTGCCCACAGGCGATGTCATAGGCGCGCCCATCAAGCGAAAGGCTCTTTGTCAGGCCGGTGATCGCGTGCTTGGTCGAAGTATAACACACGGCACCCTCACGCGGGGAATGCGCGCTGACCGATCCATTGTTGATAATCCGGCCGCCGCCAGGATTTTGCCGCCTCATTTGCCCAAAAGCGGCCCGAGCGCACAAGAACATACCGTTGAGATTGACATCCACGACCTGCTTCCACTCATCAAAATCCAGCTCGTCAATTGGGGCGGCGCGGCCGAAACGTCCGGCATTGTTGAACAACACGTCCAGCCGCCCAACCTTTGCGACAAAGGTATCGAATGCCGCCTGCACGTCTCCGGGATGCGTCACGTCGCATGGCAAGACGATCGCACGCGATTTACCCCCGGCCACGTCCGCAAGCGCATCGCCCCGCCGCGCGATCATACCAACATGCCATCCCGCCTCAAGAAAGGTGCGTGCCGTAGCAGCGCCGATCCCGGCACTTGCTCCTGTAATCATTATGCTTTTCACTGAACGTCCTCCTGCGCATCCTGCACCTGCAAGCTTAATGGCGCGGGTTCTACAGCACGCAGATCATCCACGGACAGCGGCCCCGTCGGTTTTGACAACCTGTTGCGCACCACCCAATACAGGCGGGTCGAAGCACGCGTGATCGCCACATATGCCAAGCGTTTCCATAGTGGCTGACCTGCCTCGCTCCGTCCCATTCGTGCCGCAGCAAAAAGATCGGGGGCGAACACCTGAACATTTTCCCACTGGGAACCCTGCGCCTTGTGAATCGTCACCGCAGCCCCGTGAAGAAACGTTGCCCCCATACGGGCCGCAAAAGGAATGAACGGCTCTTCCTCGTCGGGTTTCTCGATCTTGACAATGCTTGCCGCGCTGAGGCTTGGGTCTTCGGCACCAATTACATGAAGACGCGAGAATCCCGGCTTGCGCCCCGGCCCCAAATACACCACCTGCGCGCCCTTGATCAGACCGCGTGCCTCCAGGTCCAGGCGCTTCTTGCGATGCTTGAGTGGCAGTTCCAGCCCGTCACAGATAAGCGGCTCACCCGGCAGCAAGGCATCTTCGGGTGCATTGTGCACCTTGCGGAACGCACTGATCAAGCGGATGCGTGTCGCGTTGCGCCACACCAGGACCGGACTTCGCGCCATCAGGTCCACCTCGACACGGTTGGCCCAGACAACCCTGTCATCGCGCTTTGCGGCTTCTTCGACCATGCGTTCAAAATCTTCGAACTCCAGGTCCGGGTCCGACAACGCATGCGCCAGGTCCAGGATAGGGTTATCTGCGGCCTGCCTGTGGATACGGCTCAGTTCAAGACGATCATCGGCGGGCAACTTGTCGAACACCATTTCGCCCGACTGACCAACTGGCGCTAGCTGCGCAGGATCTCCAAAGAGTAAAAGAGTGGGAAAGATCTCTTTCAAGTCATCGAGTTGCCGGGCATCCAGCATAGATGATTCGTCCACGAACCCGATATCCAACGGCTCATCGCGGCGCTTCCAGCCAGTAATGAAATCCGAACCACGCAGCCCCGCTGCTGCCAAGGCGCCCGGAACAGACTTGTGCACTTTGTAGAAGGCAAGTGCGCGATCAAGCGCCAGATCGGTCAAACCCTCGATCACCGGACGATCACCAGTCCCAGCCAGCCACTCTGCAATTTTCTCATATTCCGGATCATAGACGGGCGTATAGATGATCCTGTGAATGGTTGTGGCAGGCACCCCGCGCGCGCGCAACACGCTGGCGGCCTTGTTGGTTGGCGCCAGAATGGCAAGTGTTCGGCGGTTCTTGGTGCGGCGCCCCTCGTAATCGCCCGATACGGTTTCAACGCCCGCTTCTTCCAGTGCCTTGAAGAGGGTCGATAGCAACATCGTCTTTCCCGATCCGGCCTTCCCGATCACAGCCATGATCCGGGTGTCGCCCTCTCGCGGCGGCGTCAGAAGGCCCTCTTCAATGTCAACCCCGACCGATCTCAGCAATGCGGCGATGCGATCATATGCATCGGCCTGATCATGGGAGAATTGCATCGCCTTTTCGCTCATGCCGCGACCCTACAATGGGGCCGCGGCAAGGGCCAGAGCCTCCCGCCAAGCCTGGCTTTCGGCAGGCTTGGCGGGAGGCACTGTCAGGCCGTCAATGCAAGCGGCGCGGCTGAACTGCCGAACGCCTGATCAAACCACACGCGCGATAATTCAACCGAGATCCCAGCTTGCTCGGCCACCTTTGTCTGCGCGGCGCGGGAGAATTCCCATAGTCCCACGCTGATGGCATCACGCCCCTGCCCACTGGCCCCAAGAATTGTCGGACTTGACCCGATACGGCGATAAATACGCACCATGCGCGCGTCAAAAACACCAACGAAATGGCGAATCCCGAAATTCTTGAGAATTTCGCCTCCCGCAAGCATCAAGGCAGCCGCAACAGATGGCGACGCTCCGCGTGCCAGGCAAAACCGCGTACATTCCCAAATCAACGGGCTTTCTATTCGCACCCCTGACGTTAGCTCCAGGAAGTGATCGTTCACCATGCAAGAGCCGACAGTCGGCAAAAAGCGCATAGAGCCGCCATGCGTTCCATCGGCGCGCTGCCAAATCACGTAGAGCGGGTTCAAGTCGTCGTATTCGTCGCGCTCGAACCCCTGGGCATCTACAGATACGTTCCACCCAAGTCGTGTCTGGAATTGGTCAGCCCTGTCGCGAAACATCGTATCGCGCAGCTTCGGCATGGTTTCGAGTTGGTCCGCATATAAATATTTAAGCATTTGTCTACCCTCAATCCTGACATCGTCGGAGCAGGCTAGACAGAAATGGTTAACGGAATCTCAATCTTAACGAGGCGTTATTATGTTGCATTCAATACCCTACCGCATCGCGGGCATGTTGACCAAACCGATGCATCAGAGGTGTTGCTAAACGACGATCAAACCGCGACTGATCGCGCGCGCGACTGCGTGGGTCGTATTATGAGCCCCGAGCTTGAACCGTGCACTTTCAATATACACACGCAAAGTGTGCTCTGAAATCGAGAGCGTTTGCGCCACTTGCGCCCTGCTATAACCTATGGCGAGGAACGTCATTGCCTCTACTTCACGAGGTGAAAGTGCCGTTGTCTGCTCTGGCGTGCGCCCCGGTTCGAATTCCAGGGCTTTCAAGTTGAAGAAATAGGCAATCAGGATCAAATCACGACGATTGGCTTCCGCGAAATCCGCCCACGCATCATCATCCACCGTGTGACTGACCGAAAACATTGCGAATTGCCCATTGGGGCCACGTATGGGAATAGAAAACCCTTGGTTTCCAACACCATGTCGAATTGCATCCACTTGAAATTGACGCGCGGCGCGGCTTGACCAATCAAGCCGCTTCCAGTCAACCGGATGAAAGCGCTGATAGCATCCGGAAACGACCGGATCTATCTTGAGGTAATCTTTTTCCAGATAGCGTGCGACCCAGTCATCCGAGTAGGTTCCACAGCCGTATTGATCTCCATTGGAACTGACCCAGTGATAGATCATGTGATCGACACCAAAGTGATCGCGCAACGCCTCGATCAAGCGCTGCAGGTCTTCAACTCCTGTAGCGTACTCCAAATCCTCTAGGATCATTTCCACCCCAGGCGTCATCGGTCTCCACCCGTAAAGGTGCCCCATCCATCTGCGAAGCAATCTCGGCAGCAGCTACTTGCCTGGAAATATCCAACTGCGCCGATAATGCATCCAACCCATGCTTTTGCGCGGCTCCGCGCAAGTCCAAGAGGACGTCGAGTATCCATTCATTCTGCATGTTAACCTTCGCCGTCAATGGTTAATGAATTGTTAACATAA
>CAZOKA010000055.1:0-10691 GCA_964580265.1 uncultured Rhodobacterales bacterium
CCCGGCTCAATCCCGCGTTCCGCGCCCTCGCGCCCGAACAGAACCTCTTCCATCCGCTCCGATTCGATGGACGCACAGCCAACCGTCACGAACGGGCCGCTGGCACGGCTCGAATTGGCGTGGATATAGCGCGCCGCCACTTCCTTGCCCGCGCCCGCCGGCCCGGTCAGCATTACCCGGCCGTTGGATTTGGTCACCTTGTCCAACTGCCCCATCAGCGCCCGGTACGCAGCCGATGCGCCGATCATTTGCGCATCCGCCGTATCACGGCGGCGCAGTTGCTGGTTCTCGCGCCGCAAATGCGAGGTTTCCATCGCGCGGCGGATCACCACCAGCAACTGGTCGATGTTGAAGGGCTTTTCGATGAAATCATATGCGCCCTGCTTGATCGCGGCGACCGCAATCTCGATGTTGCCATGACCGGAAATGATGACCACCGGCACATCGGGATTATCGCGCTTGACGGCCTTGAGAATGTCGATCCCGTCCATCCGGCTGTCCTTGAGCCAGATATCCAGCACGATCAGGGCTGGCTGTTCGGCGTTTATCGCGGCCATGGCCTCGTCCGAGTTGCCGGCCAGACGCGTCGCATAGCCCTCGTCCTCCAGGATATCCGAAATCAACTCACGGATATCACGTTCGTCATCGACAATCAGAATATCACTCATCTGTCCCCGTCCCTTGCAACCTGTTCTGCTCATCATCACTTTGCTGCGCACCATCCTTGAGAGGGAGTCGCACAACCGCCATCGCACCGGCGTGACCGCCCTGTGCAAAGGGCTCGGCGTCTTCCAGCGTCAGCGTTCCACCGTGTTCTTCAATGATCTTGCGCACAATCGGCAAGCCCAGCCCCGTGCCCTCGTCGCGTGTCGTCACATACGGCTCGAACAGGCGCGCGCGATCCTCCGGCAGGCCGATGCCGTTGTCGCTGATGCGCAACTCGGCCCACTCGCCATCGCTGCGGCTTTGCACCCGGATCTCGGGCTTGTAGCCGTCCGGCGCGCCGACCTTTTTCAAGGACTCTATTGCTTCGCCGGCGTTCTTGATCAGGTTCGTCAATGCCTGCGCGATCATCGTCGCATCCAGATCGGCCATTAACGGATCGTTTGCGATATCCGACGAAAATTCCACATCGGGCTGACCGGACTGCTGCAACAGCACCGCGCTTTGCAGCAGCTCCGTCAGGCTTTCGGGCTGGCGATCCGGCTCGGGCATGCGGGCGAACTTTGAAAACTCGTCCACGATACGGCGCAAATCGGCGGCCTGACGGCTGATAACGTCGGTCAACTGCTCCAACGCCTCCGCGTTATCGTCATCCAGGTGCCGGCGGAACTTGCGCTTGATCCGTTCTGCCGACAATTGGATCGGCGTCAGCGGGTTCTTTATCTCGTGCGCGATGCGCCGGGCAACATCGCCCCAGGCTGCCATCCGCTGCGCCGCCACCAGGTCGGTGACGTCGTCAAAGGCTACCACGTATCCTTCGCGCTCTCCGCGCTCATTTCGACGGGTCGCCATGCGCACCAGCAAGTTCTCGATCTTGCCGCCGCGACTGACCTTGATCTCTTCCTGCACGGTTTCCGCAAGCCCGGCCTGCAGACGCTTGAACAGCGGCTCGAACTCGGGCACCGCCACCGCCAGCGCCAGGGATTGCTGATCTTCGTTCCAGCCAAGCAACCGCTCGGCGGACCTGTTCACAAAGGTGACGCGCCCCGTGCTATCGAGTCCCACAACCCCCGACGTGACTGAACTCAGCACCGAATCGAACAATCGCCGCCGCCGCTCGATCTGGCGCGTGTTGTCCAGCAGCGTGTCGCGCTGCGCCTTGATCTGGCGGGTCATCTGGTTGAAGTAGCGGCCCAGTTGGGCGATCTCGTCGTCGCCTTCTTCCTCGACCACGCGCACGTCCATATCGCCGCCGCCAACGCGCTGCGCCGCATCCGTCAGCCGTCCCACCGGGCGCGACAGGCGCTCGGCAAACCACAGGCCAAGCCAGATGGCCGCAAGGATCAGGATCAGCGCGAAACCGAGGTAAATCAGGCCGAATTCAAACAGAACCCGCCCCCTGTCGCGCTCAAGCTGCTGATAGAACCGCGCGGTTTCCTGCGTATCGTCCAGCAGGCTCAGCAACGCACCGTCCACTTCGCGGCTGACATAGAGCAGCCGATCGGTAAACTCTTGCAACGGCAGCAAGGCACGGAATTCATTGTTGTCCCAATCCTCGATGATCAGCAGCCCGTTGTCGCGTGCATCCGCGATTTGCGCATCACTGGGTTCCTCGAAATCGAACAGGTAGGATCGTTCGCCGCGCGCGCGTATCTCGCCGGTGCCGTCAATGACGAACGCTTCGCGCAGCCCTCGCTGAATCTGCGCCTGTCCCTGGCTGAGAACCTGCCGGACATCCCCGTCGCTCATGAACACCTGGGCGCGCCGCGTCGAATTCAACACCCCGGCCAGCGCACGGGCGTCCTTTGTCAGGTCGGCGCGATGCTCTTGCTCATAAGCCTTGGCCGCCGCCAGAGACGAGCCGACCACCTGCCGCACACGATCCGAAAACCATCCCTCAAGCCCCACGTTGACCGTCAGCCCGGCAAAGATCGCGACCGATACTGTCGGGATCAACGCCAGCAGCGCGAATGCGCCGGTCAGCCTCAAGTGCAGCTTGGACCCCGCAGAGCGCGCGCGCCGCGCCGCAACAAGCGCTACAACGCGTTGCAGGACAAGCGCCGCGATCAAAAGCACGTAGACAAGATCAGCCAGCAGCACCAACCGCAAGCCCGGTGCCGAGGCCCCCTGATCCAGCGGCCCAAGCACAAGGAACGTTGCCAGCGCCAGAACCGGCCCGAGCAACACCATACCCAGCGTGGCAACATTGCGCACACGCCGCAAACGCCGCAGACGGTTCAGCCGCCCCCACGTAATCCTCTGCCCGGCGCGGGTGACCACCCGTTTCCCCCATATTCCGTGTCGCCACAGAGACGAACCGACTACACGTATTCCATGACCTCGCCGCCCCAGTGGCACCGATTTGTCACGCCTATGTTGCGGTTTTACATCAACTTCCGGCGCCGTGTCACGCGAATATCCAGATCGTTGATCTTCTTGCGAAGGGTGTTTCTGTTTATCCCAAGAAGGTCGGCGCACTTGGCCTGGTTTCCGCCGGTCGCCTCAAGCGCGATCTCGATCAGGGGCAGTTCGACCTCGCGCAGGATACGCCCATAAAGACCCGGTGGCGGCAACATATTGCCATGCAAATCGAAATATCGCCGCAAGTGCCGCGCCACCGAACCCGATAGCTGCTCGGTGGTCTCGCCATCGGTGCCGCCACGCAACTGCTCGGCCTCCGGCTGACTGCCCAGGGCCGCCTCGACCTCGGGCTGTGAAATTTCACTGGCCTGCGATGTCAGCGCCAACCGCCGGATCGCGTTTTCCAACTGTCGTACATTCCCCGGCCAGCTATAGCTGCGCATCATCTCCAGCGCCTCATCGGACAAACGCCGCCGCGGCCCGCCCTGTGCCTCGATCTGCGTCAGGAAATGCGTCGCCAGCAACGCGATATCATCGACCCGCTCGCGCAAGGCCGGAACATGCAGGCTCGCGCCGTTCATGCGGTAATAGAGATCCTGCCGCAATGTCCCCGTCTCCATTGCGCGCTTTGGATCGGCCTGCGTCGTGGCCATGAAGCGCGGCACATGATCGCCGGGGGTATCCATCATGCGCACGATGCGGGCCTGCGCCTCAAGATCAATATCGCAGATCTCGTCAAACAGAAGCGTGCCGCCACGCACCCGCGCCAGCACACGCGCAGGCCCTTCGATATCGCGCAGGTCCGACGCGCTGACCGACACGAAGGGCAACGTCCGCCGATCCGAGAAATCGTGAATGGCCCGCGCGATCAGGGTCTTGCCAGAGCCGGATTCACCCGACACCAGCACCGGAATATCGGTGTTCATCACCCGCGCGACCAACCGGTAAAGCGCCTGCATCGCCGGGGTGCGTCCGACCAACGGCAAATCGCTGGGCTGTTCGCCGCGCTCTTGCGTCGCCCCAGCGGCCGGATCTGCGCGCCGTCGCTGATCCAAGGCACGCGCCGTCCTCTTCATCAGATCAGGCAGGTCGAACGGTTTGGGCAAATAGTCGAACGCCTCGGCCTCGGCTGCCTTGATCGCCGTCATGATCGTGTTCTGCGCCGAGATCACGATCACCGGCAAACCGGGGCGATCTTCGGCGATCTTGGGCAGCATCTCCAACCCGTTACCATCGGGCATGACAACGTCCGAGATCACCACGTCGCCCTTGCCCTCGCCAACCCACCGCATCAGCGTTGTCAGGCTTGAGGTGGCATGAACCTTGCACCCCGCGCGTGTCAGTGCCTGTGTCAGAACAGTACGAATAGTACGATCATCATCGGCAACCAGAACGGTTCCGTCCATCACGAACTCTCCTTGGTGTTGCGCTGGCCCGGCGGTTTCGCCATTGGCAAGGAAATGCGGAAAACAGTGCGCCCCGGTACCGACTCGACCGAGATCCAGCCGCCGTGATCCGAGACGATCTTGGCCGTCAGCGCCAATCCCAGCCCGGTGCCGTTCTCGCGCCCGGAAACGAACGGTTCGAAAATGTCGCCCTTGATATCGTCCGGCAGACCCGGGCCGTCATCCATCACCTCGATCTGCAACGGCAGCGCCTGCCCCGATCCATCGTTGCGCCGCAAGCGGAAAGAATGCTCGAAATAGGTTCGCAGCCGGATTGTCCCGCCTCCCTTGCCGGCCGCCTGCGCCGCGTTCTTCAGCAGGTTAAGCACCACCTGCACAAGCTGGTCCGCATCCCCAAGCGCCAGCGGTAACGACGGGTCATAGTCATCCTCGATCCGCATCTGCGCTCCGAACCCCACCTCGGCCGAACGGCGCGCACGGTCCAGCACGTCATGCAGGTTGATGGGGTGCAGATCCGGCGGCGACAGATTGCCGAACTGCTCGACCTGCTCCAGCAATTTCACGATCCGGCGGCTCTCAGCAACGATCAGGTCGGTCAGCTCCAGATCCTCGGGGCCAAGGTTCATCGACAAAAGCTGCGCCGCGCCCGTGATGCCGGCCAACGGATTCTTGATCTCGTGCGCCAGCATCTCGGCCATGCCGATCGCCGATTTCGCCGCTGATTTCACCGTGTGGTTCTGCGTGATCCGCCCGGCCAACTCGCGCGGCGAGATCAGCAACAGCATGCAACCGGGCCGATCCTGCAACGGCGCGATGGACAGGTTGCACTGGGTGGGGGCGCGGTCACCCGTGCCGACATCAACATCGTTAACGAAAAGCGGCGAATTGGTCTCGCGCGCCCGCTCGAACGCCCGGTCGAGCGGCGCATCGACCATCACCTTGTCCCACACCGGCTGCCCCGCCAGGGCCTTGGCCGAGGCATTCAGGAACCCCTCGGCGGCGGGGTTGATATCGGCGATCCTGTTGTCGCGGTCCAGAACCAGCCCCGGCAAAGGCAAGGACGACCAGACGGCGGCGCTTTCACCGTCGGTCATGCCGCCACCCTCTGCCCGTCGCACAACGCCATCGGCACCAGCCGAAGCACCTGCGCCGGGCTTGACGCGGTCAGAACCTCGCGGCGCAAATCGGCGGGCGTTCCCGCATCGTCCATGTACCAGCCCAAATGCTTGCGCGCCACGCGCAGGCCCAGAGTCGCACCGTAAAACGCGATCATCGCCTCGTAATGCTCTGCCACCATTGCCGCCAGCGCGTCACCTTGCGGAATGGCGGGGGCTGGCCCATGCCCCAATTCGTGCGCGATCTGTGCCAGCAGCCATGGCCGGCCCTGCGCGCCGCGCCCCACCATGACGCCCGCCGCGCCCGATTGCGCCAGCGCAGCCTTGGCGGACGGCCCATCGACGATATCGCCATTGGCCACCACTGGAATCGATACCGCCTGCGCGACCTGCGCGATAGCGGCCCAATCAGCGCGTCCCTTGTAGAACTGACAGCGGGTGCGGCCGTGGATCGTGACCATGCGCACCCCGGCATCCTCGGCGCGAGCCGCCAGTTCCGGCGCGTTGAGGCACTCACCGTCCCATCCAAGGCGCGTCTTGAGCGTGACCGGCACCCCGACGGCGCCGACCACCGCCTCGATCAGGCGCAGGGCGTGATCGGGCTCGCGCATCAGCGCAGAGCCGGACATGCCGCCAACGACCTTCTTGGCCGGGCAACCCATGTTTATATCGATCAGGCGCGCGCCGCTGTCTTCGATCATGCGCGCGGCCTCGGCCATCCAGTACGGATCGCGTCCGGCCAGTTGCACGGCGGTATCGGCGCGCTCAAGGCCCAGTTCGGCCCGCGCCCTGACGCCCGGCTTGGCCTGCACCATTTCCTGGCTGCCGACCATCTCGCTCACCACGAGGCCGGCGCCGAAACGGGCCACCAAACTGCGATATGTTACATCCGTGATTCCCGCCATCGGCGCCAGAAGCACCGGAAGCGAAATGGAATGGCCGGAAACCGAGAGCGTCATTTGCTTAATCCTTGGGCAACGTACCCCTGATACCGCCTGCGCCCCCCATCTTCAACAAAACAAAAGGGATTCCGGTATACCCCGAGGCCATACGCCTAATTATTGTGCGTAATTGCCGGAGTTTGATCTGATTGCCCTCGGCCCCGGCAGGGCCTATGCAGGGGCAGGCTCAACAACGCGGTCACACGAACATGACAACAGCCGCCATCATCCTGGCCGCCGGGCGCGGCACCCGCGCGGGCGGAGAAATTCCAAAGCAATGGCAAACCGTTGCGGGCCGCCGGGTGATCGACTGGACGCTCGATGCGTTCAGGCAGGCCCCTGGTATCGGCCCGATCGTCGTGGTTCTGCCGCCCGAAGAAATGGACCGCATCACAACAACCGACCAAATCCTTACCACGGCGGGCGGCGACAGCAGGGCGGCGTCGGTCAAGGCGGGGCTGAAAGCCTTGGAAAAAGTGAAAGCGCCGGCCGGCGTGTTGATACATGACGTGGCGCGGCCTTGCGTGTCGCAGGCGCTGATTGCCGCGCTCATCGGGGCCTTGCGCCACAACCGCGCCGCGGCCCCCGCCGTTCCGCTCAGCGATGCCTTGTGGCGCGGCGACGCGGGTGCGGTGGCGGGCACCCTGCCACGCGACGGGCTGTGGCGGGCACAAACCCCGCAAGCGTTTGCTTTCAATGACATTGTCGCCGCGCATGACGCCCACCACGGCGACGCCGCCGACGATGTGCAGGTCGCCCGCGCGGCCGGGCTGGAGGTTGCCATCGTGCCGGGTGACGAGGACAATATCAAAATCACCACCAGCGCGGATTTTCCCCGCGCGGAACGTATCCTGCGGGGGCACATGAGCAGCGATCAGCGACCCGATTTCGACGTAAGGGCCGGGAACGGCTATGATGTGCACCGCTTCGGACCGGGCGATCATGTTATCCTGTGCGGGGTAAAAATACAGCACGATCATGGCCTTAAGGGGCACTCAGACGCTGATGTCGGAATGCATGCCATCACCGATGCCCTTTATGGCGCGATGGCTGAAGGCGATATCGGGCGGCATTTTCCGCCCTCCGATTCTCGGTGGAAGGGGGCCAGCAGCGACATTTTCTTAACGCACGCAGTGCAACTGGTCCAGGAACGAGGATACCGAATCGCCAATATCGATTGCACCCTGGTATGTGAACAGCCCAGGATCGGCCCCCATGCCGGGGCAATGCAGACCGAACTGGCGCGAATCACGGGGGTCGAGGGATCGCGAATCTCGGTCAAGGCCACGACCAGCGAAAGGCTGGGCTTTACCGGGCGCGCGGAAGGCATTGCAGCACAGGCTACTGCCACGGTGATACGCCCATGATGCACCTGATTTCGACGTTTTTCCTTGTCGGGCACCTGCGGCCTGCGCCGGGCACCTGGGGGTCTGTTGCGGCGCTTCCGGTGGCTTGGGCGATCTACGCGCTTGGTGGTGTATGGGTATTCTTGGTGGCGGCTATCCTTTTGATTCCATTGGGATGGTGGGCAATCCGCCACGATACGGCGGGCCAGCCCGATCATGACCCGTCCGAGATCGTGATCGACGAGGTCGCGGGCCAATGGATCGCGCTGATGCCGGTGATGATCGGGGCCGCCTACGCCAGCGCGCCGGTGCTGGCGCTTTGGCCTGGCTGGATCACCGCCTTTGTCGCGTTCCGGCTGTTCGATATCTGGAAACCGGGGCCGGTGGGCTGGGCCGACAGGCGGCCGGATGCGTGGGGCGTGATGCTGGACGATGTGATTGCCGGGGTGATCGCCGCTGTCGTCGTGATCGTGGCGGCGGCGGTGTCGCACGGGGTGATGATGCTATGAGCAAGCCAGAAAAAATACTGTCTTTATATAGGGATAGGGGGTGGATGATCGCCACCGCCGAAAGTTGCACGGCGGGCATGGTGGCCGTGGCGATCACGGATGTGGCGGGATCGTCGGACGTGTTCGAGCGCGGCTTCGTGACCTACACCAACGATGCCAAGATCGAGATGCTGGGCGTGCGCGCCGAGACGCTGGACGCCGAGGGCGCTGTGTCCGAGCCGGTGGTCGAGCAGATGGCGCGCGGGGCGCTGGCCGCGTCCAGGGCCGATATTGCCATTTCCATCAGTGGCATAGCCGGTCCGGGCGGATCGGAGTTCAAACCAGAGGGCCGGGTTTGTTTCGGGGTGGCGACGCCGGCGGGCTGCCATGTCGAGACCGTCGAGTTCGGCGCGCTTGGCCGTGCGGGGGTGCGCACGGCGGCGCGCGATCATGCGCTCGACCTGTTAATCAATGCGGCGATTCGGGCCTGACCGGGCGCTGCGTTCACGATTGGCGTTTGTGCCAGAACGGGCGGTTCGGGCCTTGAAACGTCGATTCGCGGCGGGGCGGCGCGATGCCTGCCGCGAGACTGCGTCAGGACGGGGCCGCATCACCTGCACCGCGCAGGGCGGCGGCGAAGCCGTCCACGCCCCCTGCTCCTCCGGAGAGTTGCCAAAGCCGCGCCGCGATGTCCGTACCGAGGAGCGCGGCGGCCTTGGCGCGGACACGGTCCTGCCGGTCCTGTAGCGGCATCGGCGCGGCGAGGTCATGCCGGGCCTGGCGCACCTCGCCCCCGGCGAGGGTCACGCGCAGGTGGCTGGCTGTTTCGGCCAGGGTGTCGTCGGCGGTGACGGTGACGCGCGCGCGCAGGGCGTGCAGCGACGCATCGGCGCACAGATCGTCGCGGTAGCTTTGCAGTTGCGCGGTGTCGTGGCCGAGGAAATGCATCGGCAGCACGGTGGCGTAGCTGAACTTGGCGCCCAGGCCGGTTGCCGGCGCGGGCTGGTTGCATACGCTGAGCCAGCGGGGATGCGTCGCCACCTCGATTCGCTCGATCTGCGCCGGGTCGATGGTGCCAAGCGATTTGGCGGCCTCAAGGCAGGCGTGCAATCCGTGACAGCAGGCGTGGAACTTGTGGCTCACCCCTTCGAACAGCCAAGCCTGCCCCAGGCCGTCTAGCGCGCTGCCTTCTGCGCTGCCGGCGTGGGTGGGGCCGAACCCCTGCGGCGCCTCCAGCGCGGCGGGGTTGGCGATGAACCCGCCCTCGACCAGCAGCGCGGCCTCGACCCCGTTGGCGGCGGCAAGACCGGCGTTGAACGGCTTGCCCATGGTGCCGAACTGCGATTTCAGCCCCGAGGCGCGGGTCGCCACAAGCCCAAGCGCCATCGCGCATTGATCGGCGGGCAGCCCCAGAAGACGCGCCGCCGCCAGCGCCGCGCCGAAGGCCCCCGCGGTGCCGGTCTGGTGAAATCCATGCTGGTAGTGCCCGCGTCCCAGCCACAGGCCAACGCGCACGGATGCCTCCAGCCCTACAAGGGCCGCGGATTCCAGCGCGGGCCAATCGGCATCGCGATCCTCGGCCAACGCCAGAACGGCGGGCAGGACCGCCACCGAGGGGTGGCCGATATGGGCGAAATGCGTGTCGTCGTAATCCAGCGCGTGACTGGTTGCGCCGTTGACCAGCGCGGCGGCGCGCGGCGGCACACGGGTGCCGTGGCCGATGAGGCTGGCGCGGGGCGCGCCGGCCTCGGCCATCGCCATGTCGCGGGTGATGCGCGATACCGGCTCGTCGCGCCCGGCAATGCCCACGGCGGCCCAGTCCAGCAGCGACAGGCGCAGCACGGCGCGCGCGGCCTCGGGGATGTCCTCCAGCGCCGTTCGGGTTGCGAAACCGGCAAGGCGATCTGTGAGCGATGTCATGGGGGCGGCTCCTGTAACGCGGTGGGTCGGGGCACGTTATATCGCGCGGCGCGGGGGCTGCAACGGCCCGGACCGGGGCAAGCGTATGCGGCTGCTCAAGACAGGGTTGGGGCCGGCCCGTCAGAACCGGGCACATGGTGTCAGATGTCAAACACCGCGCAGGGTGCGCAGGGCCTTGGCCGCCAACAAGGCGAAGGGCGCGGCGTGCAAGGCCAGGTCGAAGATATCGATCGCGCGGCGCAGATCGCCGCCAAGCAGCATCCCCAGCTTTTCCCAGATATGCGGGACCGGCACGAACGGCGCAAGACCGAGCGTGGCGCATAGAAGCAGCACTATCAGCCAGGGGATATCGTCCAACGCCTTGCCCATGTGTTACCCTTTGATTTTGCAGAGAGGTAAATGGCGCGGTTGACGGGGCTCGAACCCGCGACCTCCGGCGTGACAGGCCGGC
>CAZOKA010000056.1:0-10560 GCA_964580265.1 uncultured Rhodobacterales bacterium
TCCTCGTTATAGGCGATCTGCTTGGCGCGGCGGCGGTCGGTCTCGTCTATGGCGCGCTGCATCGAGCCGGTGATGCGGTCACCATACATGATGACGCGCCCGTCGGCGTTGCGTGCGGCGCGGCCGATGGTCTGAATCAGCGAAGTTTCCGAGCGAAGGAACCCTTCCTTGTCGGCGTCCAGGATCGCCACCAGCCCGCATTCGGGGATATCCAGCCCCTCGCGCAGCAGGTTGATGCCGATCAGCACATCAAACGCCCCAAGGCGCAGATCGCGCAGGATCTCGATCCGTTCGATGGTGTCGATGTCGGAATGCATGTAGCGCACGCGAATGCCCTGTTCGTGCAGGTATTCGGTCAGGTCCTCGGCCATGCGCTTGGTCAGGGTGGTGCACAGCGTCCGGTAACCCGCGGCGGTGACGCGGCGCACCTCGTCCAGCAGGTCATCGACCTGCGTCTCGACGGGGCGGATTTCCACCTGCGGGTCCAGCAGGCCGGTGGGGCGGATCACTTGCTCGGTGAACACGCCGCCGGTCTGTTCCATCTCCCACTTGGCGGGTGTGGCGCTGACGAAGATGGATTGCGGGCGCATTGCATCCCATTCCTCGAACTTGAGGGGGCGGTTATCCATGCAGGACGGCAGGCGAAACCCGTGTTCGGCCAGCGTGAACTTGCGCCGGTAGTCGCCGCGATACATGGCGCCGATCTGTGGCACCGAAACATGGGATTCGTCGGCGAAGACAATGGCGTTGTCGGGGATGAATTCGAACAGGGTGGGGGGCGGCTCGCCCGGGGCGCGCCCGGTGAGGTAGCGCGAGTAGTTCTCGATCCCGTTGCACACGCCGGTGGCTTCGAGCATCTCCAGGTCGAAATTGGTGCGTTGCTCAAGGCGTTGCGCCTCGAGCAGCTTGCCCTCGCCGACCAATTGGTCGAGGCGTTGGCGCAGCTCGGCCTTGATGTTGATGATCGCCTGCTGGATGGTCGGTTTCGGCGTGACGTAGTGGGAATTGGCGTAGACGCGGATCTGCTCGAAACTGCCGGTTTTCTCGCCGGTGAGGGGGTCGAACTCGGTGATCGCCTCAAGCTCCTCGCCGAAGAAGGACAGCCGCCATGCCCGGTCTTCCAGGTGGGCGGGAAAGATTTCCAGCACGTCGCCGCGTACGCGGAAGCTGCCGCGCTGGAACGCCTGGTCGTTGCGCTTGTATTGCTGCGCCACCAGGTCGGCCATGATCTGGCGCTGGTTATAATCGTTGCCGACATGCAGATCCTGCGTCATGGCGCCGTAGGTTTCCACGCTGCCGATGCCGTAGATGCACGACACGCTGGCCACGATGATGACGTCGTCCCGCTCCAGCAGGGCCCGCGTGGCCGAGTGGCGCATGCGGTCGATCTGCTCGTTGATCTGGCTTTCCTTCTCGATGAAGGTGTCAGAGCGGGGCACGTAAGCCTCGGGCTGGTAGTAGTCATAGTAGGAGACGAAATATTCCACCGCGTTTTCGGGGAAGAAGCCCTTGAACTCGCCGTATAGCTGCGCCGCCAGCGTCTTGTTCGGGGCAAGGATGATGGCGGGGCGCTGCGTCTCCTCGATGACGCGGGCCATGGTGAAGGTCTTGCCGGTGCCGGTGGCGCCCAGCAGAACCTGGTCATGCTCGCCGCTGTCTATGCCGCTGCTGAGTTCTTCGATGGCGGTCGGCTGATCGCCCGCGGCGCTGTAGTCGGTGTGCATGACGAACCGCTTGCCGCCTTCCAGCTTTTGGCGGCTGCCGATATCGGGGGCGGGATGGGCGAGGATGGCATCCGAGCTGTCATTGTGAGCGTAGGGCATGGGGTGGCTCCTTTGAGAACAGAAGATGCCGTCTTTGCGCGGGGGTTCAACCCCTGATGGCGATGGATGTGCCGGCGGGCCTTGCACCGGGGGGCGGAATCTCTGATAAGGGGACAGGCGTGACGAGCAAAAGAGGCGATCCATGCGGGCGCGAATTTACCAACCGGCGAAAACGGCGATGTCATCCGGCACGGCCAACACCCAGCAATGGGTTCTGGAATTTGCCCCGGCGCAGGCGCGCGAGGTTGATCCGCTGATGGGCTGGACCTCGTCCGGTGACACGCAGACGCAAGTCAAGATGCGATTCGACACCAAGCAGAAAGCGCTTGATTACGCCGAGGCGCACGGGATCCATGCGGTTGTGCGCGAGCCGCATAAACGCAAACCCAACATCCGTCCTGGCGGCTATGGCGAGAACTTCTCGCCCAATCGGCGCGCCACCTGGACCCACTGAGGCGCGGCTGCACGCAATCCCCCGAATAACAGGTTTGCGCGATTTCCGCTTTGAATTCGCGCCATCCGCGCAGTATGACACCCCGGCGTGCCGTGACATGCACGCGGTGCAATGCGGTCCCGTAGCTCAACAGGATAGAGCAGCTGACTTCTAATCAGCAGGTTCGGGGTTCGAGTCCTCGCGGGATCGCCATTTTTCTGCCATCGCTTACTTCATCGCGCCATGAGGGCGTGCCTGGGTTGCCGAACAGGTCGTGCGCTCGGTGCCTAATACTTCCGTGCTACAGAAGGGCGCGGTGTGCGTCTTCTCAAAGTGGCGAAAAGCGATAGAGAATCGCATCGTTTCTGTGCGATACAAATGAGTTGGGGGACTGCGCGCTGCCGCGTGTTCCTGCTGGGGTGCGTGTATTTCACGCGATGTCTGTTTGGGCGGACCTGCGTCACATTCGCTGTGTCGCGCGCCGAACCGTCCGACGCATGGAGGGGAACGTTGTTTTTTGTTTTCAGGACTTTTGCAGTTCATCTGCGCCGTTTGACGGGCGCAGGCGCCGTCGCGCTGGCCACCGGAGCAGGGGCGCAGGCCACCGATGCGAGCGCCGACCGCGAGGCGCGTTTGGCCCGTCAGTGGGAACAGTACGAGGTGGATGCCGCCAAGTCGGTGATCGAGTTGCAGCCATTCCGAAGCCAGCAGCGGGTGAGCGGCCAGGGTGGTTTGTCGGCCGAGTTGATCTCGCTCAATCCGGCGGTTAACGCGTGGTTCGTGCTGAATGTCACCGCGCCGGGCGGTGCCTTGCGCGGGCAGAGTTTTCATCTGGAGAATGCAGACCCTGACGCGTGGGTGGTTTCACTCAGCGGCGGAGATGACCCGGCGTTGGTGTTCGAGGACGAGGGCGCGCAGCACCTTTGTCGCCCCTGGCAGGGCGCGCAGCCCGAATTGCTGGAGGCGCAGCGCAGCGGTCTGCCTTATGCGCCGATTTGCGGGCAGCGCGCGTATGTGCGCAACCGAGTGTCGGGCTCGCGCACCAACCGCGAGGCGGTGGCGGAGTTTCTGCGCGACAACGTGATTTTCGGCGAAAGCATCGTGGGGATGATAAAGGGGGCATTTTACGAGGATGCCTTCATGCAATCGAGCGAGACCGTCGAAGGGGGCGATTCCGGGCGTATCGCCGACAGCCTTGGCCGGGCGCGGGTGGCCAATGATCCGGTCATGCAGATCTATTCCGGGTTTAACCTGAACGGCACCGTGGGAGGACGGATGGAGGCCGGTAGCTGGTACGCCGTTGAGGACGCGCCGGGCATCTATGCCAGTGCGATTCAGCCCGGCATGATCCATCCTGAGATCCTGAACCGGCGGGGCGAGACCAACAATCTGGACTATGTCGAGCGGCGCGCCGATGTCTACATGGTGGGGTTCGATCTGAGCAAGTTCGAGGTTGGCTACGAGGTGGGCACCGATCATCCGCGCCTTGGCTGGTCGTCGCGCCCGCACGGGGGCGGGCGCAACTGGAACACGCCGGGCCCCGATGGAATCGGCCGAGCCGATCCGCTGGTGCGGGTGGGGATGCTGAGCCCGTCACTGACCGATCGGGTGGCGGCGACGTTTACGGGTGGGTTCAAGCGTGACCACGGCGCGTTCAAGTACGATGCCTACGCCACCTATAATCACGGCCACCATTATGGGTTTGTCAGCAACGGCGTGGTGCTGAGCAAGCTGCAGCCGAACCTGTCCACGCTCTATGTGCTTGATGACGGCACGATCGGCATGAAGACATGGACCGAAGAGGACGAGGGACTGCTGCCGCATATTCGCTTTGCCCGGCAAAACGGTGTGGCGCTGGTCCATCCTGACCCGGAAAGCGGCGAGGGCGTGCCGGGTCCGCGCGTGCGCAGTTGGGGGGGTGGTAACTGGTCCGGTTCGGCCAATGCCGATCTGCGGACCTTGCGCGCGGGGGCCTGCATGCGCACGGTCGAGGGGCGGAAGTTCCTGATTTACGCCTATTTCTCGACGGCGACCCCTTCGGCGATGGCACGCACGTTCCAGGCTTATGGCTGCGATTACGCGATGCTGCTGGACATGAACTCGCAAGAGCATACTTACATGGCGCTTTACACCAAGTCCGAGGACGGGCTGGTGCCGCATCACCTGGTCAGCCGCATGTCGAGCATCGACCACCGCCGCCGCGACGGCACGCCGATCCCGCGGTTCGTGGGGTTTTCGGACAATCGCGATTTCTTTTATCTGGTGCGCAAGGAATAGCAGGGAGGAATTGGGATGAAGCGGATTGCGACGGGCGCCTTGGCGCTATGGGTGATGGCTGTGGCGGCGCCGGGTTTGGCGCAGACATTGCAGGAAAATAACGAGCGGATGTTCCGGCAAATGCAAAGTGAGCGTGGCCTGAGCAACGCCACGATGAAGCGCGTGCGCGAGATTTTCGCCGGATCGTCGTATATCGGGCAGGGCAACCCGGCGGTGACGCGCCACCCGATGACACCGCAGGAAGCCCGCGCGCGCCTGCCCGCGTCCCCAGAGCGGCTATACCGCAACGCGCGGTTTGAACGCATCTGCGGCGGCAAATACATGGCGCCGCTTTATGACCCGCAGACCGAGCGGCCGGAGGACGCCGAGGTCTGCGTGGACATGTTCGAATACCCCAACATCCCGATGGTCTATCCCGTCACCTGGGTGAAGGCCTCGGAAGCGGCGGAGCTATGCGCGGCCGAAGGCAAGCGCATGGGCGATGCGCATGAATGGGAGGGGGCGTCGGCCGGGCGGCTTCTGGAGCCTGACTATTTCTTTGGGATGGGGCATGGCGGTGCGCGCGCCGCACATAACCGCAAATACGCGCCGACCCGGCGCTACAGCATCGGCACGCAGTGGCAACGCGGCGTGTGCGCGACCGGCAGCTTCAAGAACAGCAGTTGCAATGGCGGCAGTTTCCGCGGCTGCGGCTCGAACACCTATCCGGCGGGCAGTTTTCCCGAATGCAAGAGCCCGCTTGGCGTTTACGACCTGGACGGCAACGCGGCTGAGCATATGAACCTTCCGATGTCGCCGGATCAGATGGCCAGCCGTGGCAGTCGCAAGCTGGGTGTGACTGAAATGAAGGGGAGCTGGTTCATCTGGGACCAGGTGCGTGCGCACAAACACTGGAGCCGCTGGCGCGCGCCCTACTGGCATGGATCACGGGTGATGTCGTCGGGTAGCCACCGCAACTATCACCTTGGGTTCCGTTGTTTCAAGGATGTGAAATAGACCGAACGCCCGTCGTGATGGCGACGGGCGTACTGTTCTGACATTCACATGGGCAGATCAGTTTCCGGCCAACGATGCCATCAACAGGCGAGGCCCGGTGATTGGGCCTTCCTTGCTCACAAGGCTGGCATAGCGGGGATCGGCCAGCATATCACGCAGGTTCACGGCGCGCCCATTGACATAGGCGGTCTTGCTGACAAGGCGGATGCCGTGGCTGTAATCGGCGTATTCGGCCCCATGCACGGTGCTGAGCGGCTGGATCGGGTTGCCGCTTGGGCGGTGCCATCCGTAGATCGCTACGCGCCCTTGCCGCTGCGTGATGCGGTTGGTCAGCACCAGATCCTTCTTGTGGCCGGAAATCAGGGTGCCGGCGGGGGCGCCGGCGCTATTGCGCTGTTTCTCGATCATGGCGTTGTGGCGCAGCAGGTAGGCTGTCGATGTCATCTGTGCCCCTGGGTCCATCGGGCGGGGTGGCAGGCGCAATTGCGCGTTTCGATAGATTGCATCGACCATGCGCGCCGTTGGCAGCAGCATTTCGAACCGTTCGGCAATGCGGGTGGCCGCGCGCAGGCCAAGCGGCACGCGGACGAAATCACTCTCGCTGCCCAGGGCGAGGTAATCGGGTGTCACGCAGATTGTAACCTGCGCGGCGGTGCCATCGGCCATTTGGCCGTTGAACGTGACCGGCGTCAGGTTATGCAAAAAACCGGGCATGTTGCCCGAAAGCACCTCGTTCATGACGGCCTGGTCGCGGCGGGTTCCTTCCAGTCCGGTCAGGCGTGCCATCACGGTGCTGCCGTCGCCCGCACCAAACCCCCGGCGCGGCATTGCGCGGGCCAGCTTGCGGGTGCAACCATCGCCGCGCGCACCGAGGCGTAGCGCTGGAGAGGGCGAGGCAACGGCGGCAACCTTTTGCGGCTTGGGCTGCGGCTGCGGCGTGGTTTTTGCGGGTGCGGCCGAGGCAACGGCGCGGGGGTTGTCGTTGCGGGCAACAACGCGTGCGGCCAGTTTCGCCGGGCGCTTTTGCGGGCGCAGCGATGCGCTCAGGGTGTCGGCCGCGTCGGTAGCGCGGTTGTTGTCGGGTGTCGGGTCGGGCAGGCTGGCCAGAAGCGTCTGCGGACGGGCTTGCGGTCGTGTTGTCGCGGGGCCGATTGGCCTGGGGGCGACGTTCTCAGCCTCTACCATCTTCAACGGTGTCCGCCGCGCGGGCGGATGGGGCGATGCCGTGGCGCTGCGCGTGCCGTGCCATGGGCGGTAGGGCGTGATCGTCAGCCGCCCCAACCCCGGCAGGGCATCGGGCTGCAGCGCGGCGAAAGCCGCCGGGTGCGCAGCGCGCGCGGGGCCTTGATCGGTGCGCAGCACGGGCGCCACAGACATTGGCATGACCGCGGTTGGCAGACCGGGTGCGCGCGCCTGTATCGGTTTGGGTGGCACCGGCGGCGGCGTCATTCCGACGGCAAGCGCTACTACAGCAACGGCCGTCAAGGAAAGTACAGCACCCCCGACAATTGCATAGCGCGGCCGCGCGACAAGCACGCGGCCTGCGCCCGTCAGGGCAGCAGCGGAGGGGATGAAGGTTCTGAGTCTCATTGCAACCGGCGTATCGTTGAAATTTGTACGCCGCAACACAGCGACATGCTGCGCCGCGGAAAGCTGGGGCCAATTGGCAGAAAACCGCCGCTTTGGGCTCGGCGCGGCGCCTTTTCGCGTCTCAAAGCAGGGTCGCCCCGGCAATCAGCGTGCCGCTTAGCAACAAGCAAGTGCGGCTGACCGGGTCGGTGATGGCAAAGACCAGCGGATCGTCGTGCATGCGGCCGCGATGTGTGATCATGACGATGCGGCTGATCCAGTAGAGCAGGATCAGGCACACCCCCCATAGCAGCGCGGGCTGATCATACTGGGCCTGGACCTGGGGCGTATTGAGGTAGAGTGCGAGCACCAGCACAGACACGAACCCCGATGCCGTGGCCATTTGCGCCACCAGCGGCGTGTCATCCACGCGGTATCCGCGCCCGGTGGTGTTGGTCAGGCCGCGCTCGGCGGCATCGACCAGTTCGGCCTGGCGTTTCACCGCGGCCAGAGCGAAGAATATGAACATCGAAAATGCCAGAAGCCATACCGACAGCGGGATGCCGGTCGCGACACCGCCGGCGACGATGCGTAACGTATAAAGCCCTGCCAGAGTCGCGATATCGGCGACGATCCGGCGTTTGAGCCAGAGCGAGTAACTGGTTGTGGCGGAGAAATAGGCCAGGATCACCAATACGAAATTCATCCCAAGCAGGGACGAAACCCCAAGCCCGGCCAGCAGCAGCACCGGCACCATCAGGGTGGCCTGCGTAATTGCCAAAGCGCCCGACGCCAACGGCCGGTTACATTTGCGCGGGTGGGCACGATCAGGGGCAAGGTCCAGCAGATCGTTGAGGACATAGACGCTGGACGCCACCAGCCCGAAGGCGACGAAGGCCAGCGCGCTTTGCATCAGGGCCATCGCGGTGAACTGGTGCGCGGCGATCATTGGCGCGAAGATCAGCACGTTCTTGAGCCATTGATGCGGGCGCATTTCGCGTATGGCCGGACCGATCCGGGAGGCGGGCGCGTTCAGGTGCTCGACCGGGGCATGGGTGTCGGTGGTGGCGCGCTCGGCCCGGCGGCGCAGGGGCGCGGGGGCATTGACGGTGATTACCTTTGCCGCCCCTTGCCAGACCGGCATATCGGCGCGGCTGTCGCCGATATATGCGTATCCGCGGGGGCCAAACCTTTCGGTGAGAAAGGCAGCCTTGGCCGGACCCTTGAGGTTGCGGTGCCCGTCCGATCCGTGCACCTCGTCGAAGAGGTCCGGGTGGTGATCGGCCACCGCCTGAGCAATGCTTTGATCCGATGCGGTGACCAGTGCCGTGCGCCCGCCTGCGGCGCGCCATGCGGCGACATGGTCCAGCACCTCCTGGGTCCAGGGCAGAGCATCAATTGCGTGCATCTGCATGGCGGCGACATGTTTCTTGAGGCGCGCGCGCCCCCGTAGCAGCCAGCCCGCCGCGCGAAAGGGCATGGTCCAGTCGCGGGCTACGGCAGCCCAGAACCCCTCGAGCAGCATGTCGGAGCGGATCAGCGAGCCGTCCAGATCGACCGCGAGGGTGACATCGCGGACCATTGACATATCCGGGGTGGGGCCGATTGGGCCATCGTGCTGAGGTGTTGCTGCATCCACGCGGGCGGCCCCTGTTTGCGTTGCATAAATCCGTGGTCAGGCAGCAAATTGGCATAGTCATGCCCTCTTGACCAGCCTTGCGGGCGGCTGGCGATGATGCACGCGAAGGTATCGACGCCCGGCGGGGCGTTTGCTAGCGTTTTACGGAATTGATTTTAGAAAGGCTGCCCAGACATGGTAATTCATAACCTTCCCGCATTCAGGATATGGCCTGTTCTGGCGCTGGCGATTGCGCCCACAGGTGCGTTGGCTCAGGATGAGGCCAAGATGGCACTGAATCGGTGCATCGAGATTGCGGGCGCCCCCGATGCCGGCGTGCCGGTCAGCCGTGCGGCGATGGCCGACTATTTGAACGCCCTGTCGCGGGCCCGGCCCCATTGCGAGAGCGCGGCGCAGACCGATCCGCGCCCGCCCGCCGCGCTGTTCAACCTGGCCGCGGCACAGCAGCGATCGGGCGAACATGAGCGCGCCATCGCGAACCTGGAGGCCGCGGCCGAGGCCGGACTGGCCGCCGCGCGCACCAAGCTGGGCGATTATTACAATTTCGGCATCGGCCCGGTGAAGGAGGATCACGAGCGCGCGGTCGGTTATTACCGTGCCGCTGCCGAGGCGGGCGATCTGCCCGCGATGACAACTCTGGCGCTGATGTACCGGCTGGGCCGGGGCGTCACGCAGGATCACGCGCAGATGATCGAGTGGATTGAGCGCGCCGCCGAGGGGGGCTACCACTTCGCGCAGGTGCGGCTGGCGGAACTGAGCCTTGATCCCAAGGGGATCGGGCGCGATGACGCGGCGGCGCTTGGGTTGCCCGACCCGGCGCGCGCGGCCGATCTTTATGCCCGCGCGGGGGCGCAGGGGAACCTGTCGGCGATGCTGGAACTGGCGGGACTCTATGCGGATGATGGCAAGGGTGTTGCTGCCGATCCAGAGCGCCACGCCGAATGGGTCAAGCGCGCCGCCGATACCGGCGCGCCACAGGCCCAGGGGGCGCTTGGCCTGCTCTATGAACAGGGGCGCGGGGTGGAGCGCGACCCAACCCTCGCCGCGAAGTTATATGTCAGGGCGTTGGCAAGCGGCGATCTGCCCTTTGCCAAGCTGCGCAGCACGGGTGGCGCGCGGGCGCCCCGCTGGGACCGCGAAACCGCCGTGGAGTTTCAGAAAATCCTGCGCGAGCGCGGACTGTACCGCGGGGCGCTTGACGGGGTGGTCGGGCCGGGGACCAGCGCGGCGGCCCGCGCATTGGGCGGCGACTGAAGTCGAGGCCGCGGATGATCGCGGCATAAGCTCGCCTTGAGCACAGAGGTAACGTGGGTGGCTGTCTGCCCCCCACCCCCGAGGATACTTGCGGCCAGAAGAAGCCCCGGCGCGGTCAGTCGTCGCGTTTTCCGGCAAAACGCTCTTGCCAGCCGGCGCGCGCGCCGTCGGTGATCTTGGCGAACAGAACGTCGGGTACCTCGAAGGCGTGACCGGCGGGCAGGGCGCGCAGGGCCTCTTCGACATTGTCGGGCCAGCCGGCGTCCGTGGCCTTCATCGACGCCAGCATTCGGGCCGAGGCGCCGGGAATGAACGGCGCCGAAAGGACCGCGTAGAGGCGGATCAGGTTCAGGGCCAGCCGGATCTGCATCGCAGCGCGGTCGGGGTCTTGCTTGAAGGTGGCCCACGGCGCGGCCTCTTGCAGGTATTCGTTGCCGGCCACCCAGATCGCGCGCAGTTCACTGGCCGATTTGCGGATGTCCATCGCCTCCATGTGGCGCTCGTAGGCGCGAATGCGGGTGCCGAGCGCGTCGATCAGGGCGGCCTCTTCTGGCCCTTGCGCACCGCCT
>CAZOKA010000057.1:0-10481 GCA_964580265.1 uncultured Rhodobacterales bacterium
GCGCAGTTGCGCGGCGATCTCTTCGCGTTCATCGCGAATGATCTTGCGATCGGCCAGGTGATGACCCGCCGCATCGATCCGCGCGGCCAGTGTGTCACCGGAGCGATCCTGCGCCAGATCGCGGGTGTCCGACACCGTCAGCACGGCGATCCGCACTGGCACGAAATCCTTTCCCAGGTCCAGGTCCGGCATTGTCTATCCCTTCTGCAGCAGCGCCAAACGCGCTGCCAGTAGTACGAAAATCCCCGCGCTGATGCGCCCCAGCCATCGGGCAAACGCCTGATCGCCAGCCATCTTCCGGCCCAGTCCCCCGGCGAATATCCCAACCAGCCCGTTGATGACGAATCCGCCAAGCGCCAGAATGGCACCATAAATCAGAAACTGCGCCAGAACCATGCGACCGGGGGCCACGAATTGCGGCACGAAAGCCAGCACGAACAGGATCACCTTGGGGTTGGTCAGGTTGACGGCCAAACCCTCGCGAAAGGCGCGCGCGACAGACATGCCAGCGGCCTCGATGCGCACCGGTGCAACATGCAAGGATCGCCACGCCAACCATATCAGATACGCCACGCCGACCCAGCGGATCACCTCAAAGGCGCCCGGCAGCGCGGCAATCACCGCGCTCAGGCCCAGCCCCGCTGTCAATGCATGCACGAACACGCCAGCGGAAATACCGGCACTGCCCGCAACGGCGGCCCCCGGCCCCGAGCGCACCCCTTGCGCCAAGCAGAACACCATGTCCGCCCCCGGCGTGAGGTTCAGCGCTAGTGCCGCCGGCACGAAGGCCACGAACGCAACCGGATCGAGCATCATCACCCCCCGCCCCGCAACCGCGCCTTCAAGGCCAGCAGGTCAGCCCACGCCTCGCGTTTGGCATGGGGTTTGCGCAATAGGTAAGCGGGGTGAAACATCGGCAGGGCGGGGACGCCATAGGCCTGCGTCCAATGCCCGCGCAACCGGGTGATGCCGCGCTGCCCCAGGCCGGCCTGGCAGCTTATGTTGCCCATCAGAACTACGACCTCAGGGGCGGCCAGCGCAACGTGCCGACGCATGAACGGCACCATCATGGCGATTTCCTGCGGCGTGGGGTCACGGTTTTGCGGCGGACGCCACGGCAACACGTTGCTGATATAGACGCCATCGCTTTCGCGCTCGGGTGCGCGCGACATCCCGATAGCGGCCAGCATCCGATCCAGCAAAAGCCCCGCGCGCCCGACAAAAGGCAGGCCTTCGCGGTCTTCGTCGCGGCCCGGAGCCTCGCCTATGATCATCACGCGCGCACCGGGCACCCCATCGGCAAAGACCAGGTTGCGCGCGCCGTAGCGCAAGTCGCAATGGGTGAACCCCGACAAGGCGGCGCGCAGCGCTCCAAGGTCTGGCGCGGCATCTGCAAGTTTGCGGGCCTCGGCGACCGGGTCGTTTTCCGCGGCGGCGGCATGGGCGGCAACGGCGGGCGCCGCAACCGGAGAAGCCACCCTTTCCGGGGCCGGATCAAGCGCGTAGCGATCCACCGGCGCATCCAGGATCGCCTCTGTCGCGCCCAGTTCGACCTGCCATTCCAGCAGCGCCTTCGCAGTATGATGATCGAGCCCCGAATCCATACCCCCACGTTACTGCTTATGGGACGGGCATGGAACATGATTTGCCTCCAGGCGCATGTCGCGGATTGCCCTGCGGTGCCGCTTGCCCCGCGCGGCAATGCTTCCTATAAGCACCGCAGACCGAACGGAGCGGGCCATGACATTTCCACACCGTCACCTGCTGGGGATCGAGCCTTTGGCCCCGGCCGATATTTCCGAAATCCTGGATCTTGCTGACAGCTATGTTGATCTGAACCGCCGCGACGTCAAGCATTCGGACGCACTGGCCGGACTGACGCAAATCAACATGTTCTTTGAGAACTCAACCCGCACGCAAGCCAGTTTCGAACTGGCGGGCAAACGCCTGGGCGCCGACGTGATGAACATGGCGATGCAGGCCAGTTCTATCAAGAAGGGCGAAACCCTGATCGACACGGCGATGACCCTGAACGCCATGCATCCCGACCTACTGGTCGTGCGGCACCCGCATTCGGGGGCGGTGGACCTGTTGGCGCAAAAGGTGAACTGCGCGGTTCTGAACGCGGGCGACGGGCGTCATGAACACCCCACCCAGGCGCTGCTGGATGCGCTGACGATCCGCCGCGCCAAAGGGCGGCTGCACCGCCTGAACATCGCGATTTGCGGCGATATCGCCCATTCCCGCGTCGCGAGGTCCAATATCCTGCTGTTGGGCAAGATGGAAAACCGCATCCGCCTGATCGGGCCGCCAACCCTGATGCCGACAGGGATCGCGGATTTCGGGGTCGAGGTGTATGACGACATGCGCGCGGGCCTTGACGGGGTGGACGTGGTCATGATGCTGCGCCTTCAGCGCGAGCGTATGGACGGCGGCTTCATCCCGTCCGAACGAGAGTATTATCACCGTTTCGGCCTCGATTCCGAAAAGCTGGGTTTTGCCAAGGACGATGCCATCGTCATGCATCCCGGCCCGATGAATCGCGGCGTCGAGATCGACGGCACGCTGGCCGACGACATCAATCGCAGCGTGATACAAGAGCAAGTGGAAATGGGCGTCGCGGTGCGCATGGCGGCGATGGACCTGCTGGCGCGCAACCTGCACAGCCAACCGGCCGGGGTGATGGTGTGAACGATCCTGCCCATGTCAAAGCGAGCGAACACGGCGTCTTGCGGGTGTTTCACCTGTCCTATGCCGTGTCGATGGAAATCGGACATATGGGAACGCTGGACGGGCTGGCAAAGGCGCTTGGGGTAGAGCGACTGGAAGAGCGCGACGTTCAGGTTGTCGCGCTTGGCGAAATCCGCGAAATGGGACTGAGCGAGTTTCTCAAACTGGGCTATGGGATTGACGAAGCCGAGCTTGCGCCACAGCGCGCCGCGCTGGACGGGTTGGAGGGAAAGGTGGCGGTCCTGCGCTCGGGCGCGTTCGGCGGGCAGGACGTGCAACTTGCGGCCGAGAACGGAACACGGCTCGTCGCGACACTGCATGAAGGCGGCCCGCCGCCACGACAACTCGTGCAAGCCGAGCGCACGCCCGCGAGCGCAAAGGGTTCTCTGGGAGTGCCAGATAGTGCAAAGGGCCGGCCATCGGACGCAGCCATGTCTGGCCGGGTGGCTATTGCCGCGCTATTGGTGCTGTTTGCTCTTGTGGCGATCATGGTATGGGTGGCTGGCTGATGTATGATCTGACCCCGACAACCGAGCTTGCACCCGGCGAAAAGGTGATCGTCAGCTTTCATGCCGACAAGCCAACCTACTGGCGCGACATGGCGACAATGGCGGCAGCCGCCATGGCCGCGGGCATGTTCATCTTGTGGGCCATGGGCAACCCGCATGTCTGGACCGGGGCCATTGGCGGGTTGGCGGCCGTCGCGCTCAGGGCATTCTACATTGCCTCGGACGAGGTGAATGTCCGGTGGGACTTGACCAATCGCCGGGTGCTTGGGCCGCAGGGCCGCGCCGTAAGACTGGGCGAGATCAAGCGGGTTCGCACATTGGGCAGCGCCGTACAGTTGGTCACGCACGCGGGTGACAAGCACCTTCTGAAATACCAGGCCGACCGCGACGCCACAAAAGCGCGCATAGAACGCGCAATCGCCGGAGGAACGGGATGACCACGACAGTTTTCACCAACGCCCGCCTGATCGACCCCGAAGGCGGTACCGATGCATCCGGCTGGCTGCTGATCGAAAATGGTGTCATCAGCGCCTCGGGGCATGAGGCCGCCGCGCCAGCGGCGGACAGGCAAGTGGATTGCGCCGGCAAATGCCTTGCGCCGGGCATCGTCGATATCGGCGTCAAGGTTTGCGAGCCGGGCGAGCGGCACAAGGAATCCTATCGCTCCGCCGGGCTGGCCGCCGCGGCAGGGGGCGTGACGACCATCGTCACGCGCCCCGACACAAACCCGCCGATCGACAGCCCCGAGGTTCTGGAATTCGTGGCCCGGCGCGCCAGCGCGGCCGCGCCGGTCAACGTGCTGCCGATGGCGACGCTGACCAAGGCGCGCGCCGGAAAGGAAATGACCGAGATCGGGTTTCTCATGGATGCCGGCGCCGTGGCCTTCACCGATTGCGATCATGTCGTCTCCGACACGCGAGTCTTGAACCGTGCGCTCGGCTATGCGCGCAGCCTGGGCGCGCTGGTGATCACGCACCCACAGGAACCGGGCCTGAGCAAGGGGGCCGCCGCGACCAGTGGCAAGTTCGCCTCGTTGCGCGGGCTGCCTTCGGTTTCGGCGATGGCCGAGCGGATGGGTCTGGACCGGGATATCGCCCTGCTGGAGATGTCCGGTGCACGGATGCACCTGGACCAGGTCACCACCGCCCGCGCCCTGCCCGCACTGGAGCGCGCCAAGCGCAACGGCCTGGACATCAGCGCCGGCACCTCGATCCACCACCTGACCTTGAACGAGCTCGACGTCGCCGATTACCGGACCTTCTTCAAGGTCAAACCGCCACTGCGCGCCGAGGATGACCGCAAGGCGGTCGTCGAGGCCGTCGCAAGCGGACTGATCGACATCATCAGTTCCATGCACACACCGCAAGACGAGGAATCCAAGCGCCTGCCGTATGAAGAAGCCGCTAGCGGAGCCGTGGCCCTGCAAACGCTGCTGCCAGCGGCGCTGAGGCTTTATCATTCCGGCGATCTGAGCCTGCCTCAGCTTTTCCGCGCGCTATCGCTCAACCCCGCGCGACGGATGGGCCTGCCCTGCGGGCGGCTGGACGCGGGAGCCCCCGCCGACCTGATCGTGTTCGACGCCGACGCGCCATTCATCCTGGATCGGTTCACGCTGCACTCCAAATCGCGCAACACACCGTTTGACGGGCAGCGGATGCAGGGTAAGGTTCTGGCCAGTTACGTGAACGGCACCCGCATTTTCGGAGAACTCTGAATGCCCCTTGTCGACAGCAGCAGCATGACGCTCGTTTTATGGAGCGTGCTGGGATATGGGCTGGGGTCCATTCCTTTTGGCATGGTGCTGGCATGGACAATGGGGCTGGGCGATCTGCGCCAGATCGGCTCGGGCAATATCGGCGCGACCAACGTATTGCGCACCGGCAATCGCGGCGCGGCGGCGCTGACCCTGCTGCTGGATGCAAGCAAGGGGGCGGCGGCAGTTCTGCTGGCGCGCCTCGTGGCCGGAGAGGCGGCGGCGCAACTGGCTGGCTTGGCGGCGATCCTCGGCCATTGCTATCCGGTTTGGCTGCGGTTTCGCGGGGGCAAGGGCGTCGCCACGTTCCTTGGCCTGATGCTGGCGCTGTCTTGGCCTGTCGGATTGGCCGTCTGCGCGACGTGGGCGGCAACGGCCATCGCGGCGCGCATCTCGTCCCTGGCAGCGCTGACAGCCGCCGCTCTTTCAAGCATATGGGCGGTAGTTCTCGGGCAGGGCGAGGTATTCTTGCTTTCCGTCGCACTGACGCTGCTGATTTTCTGGAAGCACCGCGAAAACATCAGCCGCCTGCGCAAGGGCACCGAGCCGAAGATCGGCGCCAAGTAGGCCCTGGCACAGGTCAACCCGCGCCGTTATCCCTGTTTCGCCATTTGTTCCGTCGCGTCCGCAGTGCGCCGCGTGTTGTGATAGATCCCAAGGATCAGATACATCACCCCGCCGATGAACAGCACGTAGACCGCGCCGAAAATCAGGATCATCAACCCTGCCACGACGCTACCGCCGCCCATTGGACCCTGACCACCACCGGCCATGGCGCCGACCGCACCGATCAGGACCATGATCGCCATCAGCACGACGATGACGCCCACCAGCTTTTCAAATGAATTAATAAAGAAATCGCGCATTCCAGTTCCCTTTCCAATCATGACGTAACCCGCCGATCCTGCGGCAGATCGTGGCATCGGGCAAGGGGGGATCGGCGCGCGCGGTCAGTAGCTGTATTCGGCATAGACGCGGCTCAGGTCACCCGCCCATTCGCCGTGATATTTCTCCAACAGTTCGTCGGCGGGCGTGCGGCCCGTCTCGACGCTTTCGCGCAATGCGTTCAGGAAATGCGTCTCGTCGCGCAACAGGCCGCCGGCCCCTTCGCGCGCCCGCGCCTTCAGGCCTGCCTCGGCAATGTCCAACGTCGCGCGCGCCAGATCGTGCATTTTCACACCGCCTGCCTCGGCCTGAAGACCGTCACGCGCGGCAGCGATGCGCAGTTCCTCTCGCGTCTCGGCAGTCCAGTCCTTGGCCAATTCCCACGCCGCATCCAACGCGCCCTGATCATACATCAGCCCCACCCAAAACGCGGGCAAGGCGCATAGCCGCCGCCACGGGCCACCGTCGGCACCGCGCATTTCCATGTATTTCTTGATCCGGGCTTCGGGAAAGATCGTGGTCAGGTGGTCGGCCCAATCCGACAGCGTTGGCACCTCGCCGGGCAGAGCCGGCAACTCGCCGCGCAGGAAATCGCGGAACGATTGGCCCAGGGCATCGACGTAAACGCCATCGCGATAGACGAAATACATTGGCACATCGAGCGCGAAATCGACGTAGCGTTCGAACCCGAAACCGTCTTCGAACACGAAGGGCAACATACCCGTCCGGTCAGCATCCAGATCGCGCCAGATGCGCGAGCGCCAGGATTTGTAGCCGTTTGGCTTGCCTTCGAAAAACGGGGAATTGGCGAATAGCGCCGTCGCCACCGGTTGCAGAGCCAGTGCCACGCGCAGCTTCTTGACCATGTCTGCCTCGGACCCGAAATCGAGATTCACCTGAACCGTGCAGGTGCGATACATCATGTCCTTGCCCATGGTGCCGACGCGGTTCATGTAATCGGTCATCAGCTTGTAGCGCCCCTTGGGCATGACCGGCATCTGCTCGTGCGTCCAGATCGGCGCGGCGCCCAGGCCGATGAAACCGACACCGACCTTGTCTGCAATGTCCTTCACGTCGGCCAGATGGGCGTTTACCTCGTCGCAGGTCTCATGGATGTTGTGCAATGGCGCGCCCGACAATTCCAACTGCCCGCCCGGCTCCAGCGAGACATTGGCGCCATCCTTTTCCAACCCGATCAGCTTGCCGCCTTCCTCAAGGGGCGTCCACCCGTGGCCGTCGCGCAGCCCCTCAAGCACCGCCAGGACCGACCGTTCCCCAGCGTATGGAATGGGCTTGAGCGTATCCTTGCAGTAGCCGAATTTCTCGTGCTCGGTACCGATACGCCAGTCGTCGCGCGGCTTGCAGCCACTTTCCAGGTACTCGGCCAATTGCGATTGGCGTTCGATCGGTCCGCCGCCGGATTGAGGAATGGACATTGGGGGAGGTCTCCGATCTTGTGCCTTGTGGTTTTCCGGGGGCCAGAAGTGCTGTGAAACTGCGCGGCTGTCAATGTAGGCGGCGCATCTCTTTTGCCCAGATCACGATGCGGTGTTCTCCGCCATTGCGAAGTGCCGACAGCATGCGTTCCGTGCGCATCCCCGGCAGGGCGGCGAAACTGTCGAACAGGGTATCGGCATTCTCGGCTGTCACGGGAATCGACAAGACGGGCTGACCGGGTTGATAGAGATACCACAAGGGCGGCTCGGGCGCCGGGTCCAGTTCAAGCCGCGAAAGCTCGGACAGCGCGACCACACCACCATCATAGGGGCCGAAATATGCGACTTGCCCTTCGTCTACACGAACTACACCCGGCCCACCCTGCCCGCGGGAAAACCTGGCTCTTTGTGCACCTATTGCGATCACGACGCCCCCGAGCGCCAGCAAGCCCCATCCGACCCATGCCAACGGCGCAAGCGCAGTCAAACCCCAATAGAGCCCCAGCCCGCAGACCAACGCGCCGGTCAACACTTCGCGCAATCGCCATAGCATCGCGCGCGCCTCTGGGCGGATCAGGCTCATTGCCAATCTCCGAGCGTGCTCTGCCACACTGTCATCGCGGCCACCGCCGCCGTGTCCGCCCTTAAAACGCGCGGCCCAAGGCTAACCGCTCGGGCCTGCGGCAAGGCATTGAGCCGGGCGCGCTCGGCGTCCGAGAACCCGCCTTCGGGGCCGATAAGGATCGCCCACGGGCCTTTTCCAGCGCTTTTGTCCAGCCCAGAGGCGGCGCCTGTCAGCGCCTCGTCGCAGAACATCAACTGCCGGTCCGCGGGCCAATCGGCCAAGAGCGTTTCAAGCTTTTGCAAATCGTGCACCGCGGGCACGAATGTGCCGCCGCATTGTTCCGCCGCCTCGATCGCGTGGGCCTGTAGCCTGTCTTGGCGAACGCGTTCGGAATTCGTGAAATCGGTCTGGACCGGCAGGATTTCCCGCGCGCCCATCTCGGCGGCCTTCTCGACAATGAAATCGGTGCGCGCCTTCTTGATCGGGGCGAACAAGAGCCACAGGTCAGGCGGCGTGGATTGCGGGGCGCCCGGCGCCTCGCAGCGCAGCAGGCCGGCGCGTTTGCCCGCCTCTTCGATCCGCGCGATCCATTCGCCGTCGCGCCCGTTGAATAGCCGCACCAGCCCACCGGCCGCCTGCCGCATCACGCCGAACAGGTAGTGCGCCTGCGGGCGGTCCACAGGAACCGTTTGCCCCTGCCCGAGGGGATGCTCTACATAAAGGCGGATTTTCGCATCATCACTCATGAGGCCGATACTATGACCGCACCCCGGCAGACACCAGAGGAGCAGGGACAGGTTTCCGACGCTGTCGTGGGAAATTGGGTGGATCGCCGCGCCCCTGCCGCAATGCGCCCCTACCTGAGGCTCAGCCGGGCGGACAGGCCGATTGGCACATGGCTCTTGCTGCTGCCGTGCTGGTGGGGCCTGACACTGGGCATTCTGCACGACGGCGCGTTCACCGCGTTCGATCTGTGGATTTTCGCGGGCTGCGGTCTTGGCGCCTGGCTGATGCGCGGGGCGGGATGCACGTGGAACGACATCACAGACCGCGACATAGACGGGTCAGTGGCGCGCACGGCGTCGCGGCCCATCCCATCGGGGCAGGTCAGCGTAACGCAGGCGCTGCTGTGGATGGCGGCGCAATGCCTGGTCGCGCTGGCGATCCTTCTGAGCTTTAACACCGCGGCCATCATCCTTGGGGTCGTCGCCCTTGGCCCTGTGGCGATCTATCCCTTTGCCAAACGGTTCACATGGTGGCCGCAGATATTTCTCGGGTTGGCCTTCAACTGGGGCGCGCTACTGGCCTGGACGGCACATACCGGCAGCCTCGGTTGGCCGGCGGTCGTTCTGTACCTGGCCGGGATGGCATGGACCCTGTTCTATGACACGATCTATGCCCACCAGGACACCGAGGACGACGCGCTCATCGGGGTGAAATCCACCGCGCGCCTGTTCGGAGCGCGCACCGCGATGTGGTTGCGGCGGTTCCTGGTGGCCTGCGTCAGCCTTATGGCGCTGGCTGTTCTGATGGCCATGCTGGGGCAAGATCATCGCGGGACGCTGGCCGTGCTGATCGCACTGGCCGGGCCATGGGCCATGGGCTGGCACATGCTATGGCAGTTGCGCCGCTTCGACATGGACGACAATGACAGGTTACTGCAGTTATTCAGGTCGAACCGCGATGCCGGCCTGATCCCCGTGCTGTTTTTCGCCGGTGCCGCGCTGCTCTGATTGCACATGGCCGCGACGTTGCCTAAAGATCGCAGCAGCCAACGGGAACAACCAAGATCATGCGCATATCCTCCGCCTATGTCATTGCAGCCGCTCTTGCGATCGGCGCCCTGCTCAGCGTGATCGCGGCGGGTGTGTCGGTTAACGTGATCGAGGACAGCACCGAGATAAGCGTGCGGCGATCCCTGGACACCAACGACCTGCCCTGGGCCGAGGTGCGGGCCAACGGTCTGCAAGTCATCCTGTCAGGCACTGCCCCGTCCGAGGCGCGGCGTTTCAAGGCACAGTCTGTCGCGGGGCATATCGTCGATGCCGCTCGCATCATCGACAATATGGATGTTCAGCCCAGCCAGAGCATTGCACCGCCGCGATTTTCGGTCGAAATCCTGCGCAATGAAAGCGGCGTTTCGCTGATCGGATTGATCCCGCGCGCCACGGATCGCGCCGAATTGCTGTCGCGGTTGCAAAACATGGATGGCGGCGACGGTATCGAGGTTTCCGATTTCATGGAAACCGCCGACCATCCCGTGCCCGACAAATGGGCGGAGACCATCGACTATGCCATCACCGCGACGGCCATTCTGCCGCGCGCCAAGATTTCCGCGACAGCAGGCGAGGTGCGCATCACGGCGATGGCCGACAGCCGAGAGGCGCGGCGGAAACTGCAATCCGAGCTGTCGCGGCGCGCCCCTGCGGCGGTCGAATTGGCACTGGATATATCGGCGCCCCGACCCGTCATAACGCCGTTTACCCTGCGTCTGCTGATACAGGACGGACTCGCCCGGTTCGACGCCTGCTCGGCCGATACCGAAGAGGCGCGCGAACGAATCCTCGCCGCAGCGCGCAAGGCGGGCATGGAAGGGGCCGGCA
>CAZOKA010000058.1:0-10425 GCA_964580265.1 uncultured Rhodobacterales bacterium
CGCACTGCAGGCGACTCTTGATCCGATCCTCGAGATCCTTGATTTCACCGGGCGCACGATCCGCCGATATGATGATTTGCTTGTTGCCATCGACCAACGCATTGAACGTGTGAAAGAATTCCTCCTGCGTTGATCCCTTTCCGGCGATGAATTGCACATCATCCACCATCAGGACATCGACGGCGCGAAACAGCTCCTTGAAATCCATCATCTTGCTGTCGCGCAGCGCCTGAACAAACCGGTACATGAACTGCTCGGCCGACAGATAAACGACATTGAGTTCCGGTCGGCACGATTGCAACTCCCATGCAATGGCGTGCATGAGGTGCGTTTTGCCCAAGCCTACGCCGCCATACAGAAACAGCGGATTGAAGGTTACCGCCCCTCCTTCGCCCACGCGGCGCGCGGCGGCATGGGCCAGTTCGTTGGGCTTGCCCACTACGAAGCTGTCAAAAGTGAAACGATCATCCAGCGGCGCGCCGGGCAAAGCGCCATCGCGTCGGGGCGTGCGCAGCGAGGCAGAGGTATGCGCGGCACTTGCCGATCGCGCAGCGACCGAACGCGGCTTATCGGCTGACGTCCGCCCTGCACCATTGTCGGCAACCTGGAAATGAATGCGCCGCACATCCGCGCCAAACTGCTTCAGCTTATGCAGAATCAGATCACCAAAATTCTGGGAAACATAATTGCCGAGAAAACTTGTGGGTACGCGAAACGTGGCGACACCTTCTGACACTTCGGCGAACTCAAGAGGCTCGATCCAGTTCGTGTAATTGTTCTTCCCTACAGTCGTCAGCAGGCTGTGTTGCAACTGGCCCCATTGTTCTTGTGTCATGCGTCCCTGTTCCACATCAATTCTTTCCCACTAGCGGCGTCGCACACATCCCGCGTCACTGACACAAATCCGGGAAAAACAACCCTCGGACCATCACCTGGGTGGCGATGATAGAATCGTCCCCTACCGGACCATTTGCACGTAGCCGACAACCACCGAGAACGGCCTGCAAAAAGCAGATGAACCAGCCTTGATTGCGCGAACTGCGCGCTTTCTTGTTGGACATGGTCAGGGCGAAAACCCTGAGAACAGAACACAGAGAACATGGACGCAGCCGCGCTTCATGCACTTTTCACAGACGTGGGTCTGTCATTGCACACCCTCGAACCTGACCTGTCCCCCCAAGGCGACGTGAATCGCAAGATGACGTTAGCAACGCGGCTCTGGCGCTGGCAACTGATCTTACGCCTTGACTCGGATATCGTAAAAAAGAATCTCTGGTGCGCGGCGGCAATGTCACTCAATGACAAAAAGCGCCGCACGTGGCGGCGCTTTCAATCTCAATCACTTGCGGCGAGGGACTATCCCGACTCAGCCGAGCGCCTTCACGCGCGCGGACAAACGCGAGATTTTCCGCGATGCCGTGTTCTTGTGGAAGACCCCCTTGGTCACACCGCGCATCAACTCGGGCTGAGCTGCGCGCAGGGCTGCGGCTGCTGCATCCTTGTCACCCGACGCAATAGCCTCTTCGACTTTGCGCAGATGAGTACGGATACGCGAACGGCGCGCCTTGTTGATCTGGAGACGATTTGCGCTCTGACGAGCGCGCTTCTTTGATTGCGGCGTATTGGCCATGTCTGTTCCCCTGTTCCGGGCTGTTACAAAATTTCGAACGCAACTGTGCCCGGCCGGGTGGGAACCACCGGATGATTCTTGCCAGAGCGGGCATCACGCGCATGTACGAGGGGGCTATTACGCGAAATTCCCCCTGTTGCAAAGGGCAAAAAGCGGCGCCCGGTCGCCGGGCGCACACCTATGTCTTCTGCCGCCGCTCAGCGGTCTCGAAATTGCGCGCTGCGCTTTTCAAGGAAAGCGTTCATTCCCTCTTTCTGGTCCTCGGTCGCGAATAGCGAATGAAACACGCGCCGTTCGAACAGAAGCCCTTCACGCAGGGTGGTCTCATAGGAGCGGTTCACCGCCTCCTTTACCACCATCGTCGTGATCATGGACTTCTCGGCAATCTTCTGAGCCGCGCCCATTGCCTCTTCCATCAGCTTCTTGGCTGGCACGACGCGGCTGACAAGACCAGAGCGTTCTGCCTCTTCGGCATCCATGAACCGACCAGTCAGGTTCATATCCATCGCCTTGGATTTGCCCACGAAACGCGTCAGACGCTGCGTGCCGCCGATACCGGCGACAACGCCAAGGTTTATCTCCGGCTGACCGAACTTGGCCGTGTCGGATGCGATAATGAAATCGCACATCATAGCCAACTCGCACCCGCCCCCCAGGGCATAGCCGGACACGGCCGCTATGATGGGCTTGCGCACGCGCATGATCTGTTCGGATTCGGACGTGAACAGATCGCCGGCGAAGACATCGACAAAGCTTTTCTCGCTCATCATCTTGATGTCAGCCCCAGCCGCGAACGCCTTGTCCGAGCCGGTGACAACGATGCAGCGCGCCTTTTCGTTTTTTTGCGCCTCGGTCAACGCATGCGCCAATTCGCCAAGAAGCTGCTCATTCAGCGCATTCATGGCTTCGGGGCGGTTGAGCTTTATCAGGGCGACGTGATCTTCTATTTCGACGATGATCGTCTCATAGGCCATGAAATCTGCTTTCGCTTGTTTCGATCAAACCAGACTCCTGACCCATTCGCGAGATCGGTTCAAGCTATCTTTGACATCGGGGGCAGTAGAAGCTTGAGCGCGCCGATTGCGTAACGCGGCGCACTGTGCCGCTGCACCCCTCTGTTCTGCATGACGCGCCCTCGCGACCATAGACGTCAAAGCTGTGCTGGAAATATCCCAGTTCACCGTTTGCTTGCCTATGATCGCGCAAGGATGAACCGCCCGCATCGATGGCATCCAATAACACCTGTCGAATCACCGGCACCAACGCCCCTACCCGTACCGCGGCAATTCTCCCCGCAGGGCGGAGCGGCGATATCCCCGCACGGTAAAGCACCTCGCAGGCATAGATATTTCCCAAGCCCGCGACGACCCGCTGATCAAGAAGCGCGGATTTTATCGGTGTCCCGCGCCCGCGCAGGGCGGACACCAGATAAACTTCGTCAAAGGAATTTCCCAACGGCTCCGGCCCAAGGGTAGCTAGCAGTTTGTGCGCTTCCTGGGTAGCCGTCGGCAGCAAATCCATCGCCCCGAAACGCCGCGGATCATTGAAAGTGATACGGGCGCCACTGGCCATTTCCAAAATGACGTGGTCGTGCTTTTCCGGGGCTGCATGGGCATGTGCAAAATTTCCCAACGGATCGCCGGACACCTGCATTCGCCCGGACATGCCCAAGTGAATCAAAAGTGACTCACCCGAGTCCAAATCGGCCAGAATGTATTTCGATCGGCGCCTGAGCGCTTCGACACGCCGCCCTTTCAGCCGCGCCGCCATGTCTTTCGGAAAAGGCCAGCGCAGATCGGGGCGGTTGATCTGCGCGCGCGCGATACGCTGGCCTTCCATCACGGGGGCCAGCCCACGGCGCACTGTTTCGACCTCTGGCAGTTCCGGCATACGACTTCTCCTGATCGGGGACATACGGGCGCATTGCAGCCACCTGCATGCGCCCTATAAGAAGGGTGGAGCAACGGATCGGCAAGGTTTCATGAGCGAGCAGGACAACACCACCACGCATTTCGGCTATCAGACAGTGCCGGAATCGGAAAAGGCGTCCCGCGTGCGCGGCGTATTCGGTAGCGTCGCCTCGAAATACGACGTGATGAACGATGTGATGTCTGTCGGCATTCACCGTATCTGGAAAGATGCGATGATGGACTGGCTTGCCCCCCGCCCCAACACCCGGCTTCTGGATGTTGCGGGGGGAACGGGCGATATCGCGTTCCGATACCTTGCGCGCGCGGGGCAGGCACATGCCACCGTTCTGGACCTGACCGAACCAATGCTTGTCGAAGGCCGAAAGCGCGCCGAGGCCGAGCAACTGGCGGCATCGCTGGACTGGATCGTTGGAGACGCGATGGCACTGCCGTTTGCCGACAACACCTTTGACACCTACACGATCAGCTTCGGCATCCGAAACGTCACGCGCCCACAGGTCGCGCTGGCCGAAGCCTATCGCGTATTGCGCCCAGGCGGGCGGCTCATGGTGCTGGAGTTCAGCCAGATTCCGAACGAGATGATGCAACGCATCTATGACATTTATAGCTTCAACATCATTCCACGCATGGGGCAATTCATCGCCAACGATCGCGACAGCTATCAATACCTTGTCGAATCGATCCGCCGATTTCCCGATCAGGACACCTTTCTCGCCATGCTGCGGGAGGCCGGTTTCGAACAGGCAAAATACCGCAACCTGAGCTTGGGCATAGCGGCGCTGCACTCTGGCTGGAAAATCTGATCGATGCGCGGACCTCATAATATCTGGCGGCTGATTCGCACTGGCGCCACCCTTGAACGCACAGGCGCAATGGGTGTCGTTCTGGATGCCTTTGACGCACCCCGCCCCCTGCGCATCGTGTTCCGCACGCTGGCCTGGCCTTTTCGGTGGCTCGGCTACAAGGGCGATCCAGCGATGCCACCAGCCACGCGGGCGTTGACCGCTCTTGGCCCGGCCTACATCAAGTTCGGCCAGGTACTTTCGACCCGCCCGGATGTCGTGGGCGATGATCTGGCCGTGCAACTGCGCGTACTGCAGGACAAATTACCACCCTTCTCAATCGAACAGGCCAAGGCCAGCATCGAGGACGAGTTGGGCCTGACGGTGGACGAGGTGTTCTCGGAACTGTCCGAGCCGGTTGCCGCGGCCTCGATCGCGCAGGTGCACCGTGCGCGGCTACGTGACACCGGGCAAGATGTTGCCGTAAAGGTACTGCGCCCGAGGATCGAGCGCGCCTTTCGCAAGGATATCGACGCATTCTACTTCGCGGCCGGCATGATTGAACTGCTGTCACCTGCATCCCGACGGCTGCGCCCGACTGATGTGATATCCCATTTCGAAGGCGTCGTTCTGGGCGAGTTGGATCTGCGTCTCGAGTCGGCATCGGCATCGGAATACGCGGCGAACACGGCCGACGACGAAGGCTTCAGTCTGCCCGAGATCAATTGGCCCCTGTCCTCGCGCCGCGTCATGACGATGAGCTGGGCCGAGGGTGTCCCCCTGGGCGACAACGCGGCGCTCGATGCGGCGGGACATGACCGCGCCGCGTTGGGTGAACGGGTTCTGAAGCTGTTTCTGAGCCATGCCCTGCGCGACGGTTTTTTTCACGCCGACATGCATCAGGGGAACCTGAAGGTCGGCAGTGACGGCAAGATCCTCGCCTATGACTTCGGGATCATGGGGCACATCGACGAGTATACCCGCCGCGTTTATGCCGAAATCCTGTTCGGCTTCATCAAGCGGGACTACCAGCGTGTCGCCGAAGTGCATTTCGAAGCAGGATACGTGCCCCCCGATCGTGACGTTGACGAATTTGCCCGCGCCCTGCGTGCAGTTGGCGAGCCGATCTTCGGTATGGATGCCTCGCACATCTCGATGGGGCGGCTTCTAAGCTACCTGTTCGAAGTTACCGAACGGTTTGGCATGGAAACCCGTACGGAACTGATCCTGTTGCAACGCACGATGGTCGTGGTCGAGGGTGTGTCGCGCTCTCTCCACCCGCAGATCAACATTTGGGAAGTCGCCAGACCCATTGTCGAGGACTACATCCGCCAGAGCATCGGACCGCGTGCCCTGAGCCGTGATCTGGTCAAGACGGCACGCGTTCTGATGCGGTTCGGGCCACGCTTGCCGCGCCTGGTGGAAAGCGCATTGATCCGCCAAGCCGCCGAGCCCGAACCAAAACCACGGTCCAGTCGTCTTTGGCCGGTAGTATGGTTGGCTGCCGGGACTATCCTTGGCGCAGGCGGCACGATTGCGGCGGCGATTGTTCTGTCATAACGCCGCACCTCTTGCGGATGCACCTTCGGAATATTCACGCAGAGCAGCCAATTCGAGTGCAAGACCCGCGGCATATTCATCGGCCCCCTGAGACATGCGCCAAAGGCAATAGGCCCCCATCCTCCAGTGATGCCAGGGCGCCAGGGCACGGAACCGCGCGATGGTTTCCGGATCGTCATACGCGGCCATGAATGCGGCGCGCTCTGCTTTGTTCAGCGGTCGCCCGCAGTAGATCTGCTGCATCGCAGGTGATAGGAAAATGGCCAGATCCTCTGCCGGATCACCTGCAGCGGGACACTGCCAATCAATCAGGATCGGACCGTCAGACGCCATCACCAGGTTGCCGGGCACAACATCACCGTGCAGCAGCGCGCAATGGTCGGACGGGTCCGGTTGCATGTTCTGTGGAATTAGCCGCTCATGTTCATTCGCATGCTCTTGCGGAACGTGGGTCAGGATATGCCTGGTCTGCTCGATAATCCTCGCAGCACCATCCGCCCCGGGCCGTAGTCCGGGGGGCACGGGCAAGGCATGAAGCCGCCGCAACAGCCGCGCAACTGGTGCCGGGTCCGTGCGCCATGGCGTCCCCGGCAGGTAGCGATAAATCAGGCAGGTGCCCTGCGGTGTATCAAGAATCGCGCGGAACTCTGGTGCAACGGTTTGCTCATCCAGATGGCGCAGAACACGGGCTTCGGCGTGCGGATCATTTGGAAACATCGGGTTAGGCACTGCGTGACTGTACAGTTTAACCACCACCGTTTCGTCGCCATCGCCGCTGGTCACCCTCCACAAGCGGTTGGTGCGTCCGCCTTCCATCGGGGCCCAGAGCGCACCCGCAGGCACGACGCCCTGTTCTTCAAGACAGTGCGCAAGCGGCGCGCGATCAAATGCCATTACAACGGCTCGTTCTGCCAGATCCCTTTAGATCCGCCGGACGCTATGGAAAGTAGCGCATCATGGCAAGGGCGAGTCAGCCACCGCGCAGGGCAGTGACCGCATCCGGCCCGATGCGGGCGCCGCTGTCCAGGACGAGTATCGGCGCACCGTTTTCTATCCTGACTTCATCAACGCGGGAATAAGTTTGGGCCTGCTGAATGCCCAGCAAGGTGTCACCGGCATAGCCCTCTACCTCGAAGGAATAGACCCCGTCGGGTATTGCTTGGCCGTCTGCCCCGATACCCGCCCATTGAAACTCGGTTTGGCCCTGCGACAGTGCTTGGCGTGCGACTTCGGTCCCTTGCGAATCGCGCACGACCAGTATGTGGCGATCCGAGTCCGACTCGGGCGAATAACTGAAGTCCATCGGAGCACCCGTGAACTGAGCCGGGGCTGGTGCACGCGCCTGCATCCCGATCCACCCTGCCAGATCCTTGATGCCGCCACCCAGTTCTGCCCCCATGCCCGACAGTAACTCGTTCGTCAAAACCTGCTGCTCCACCGATGAGAACGTGGCAAGTTGAACGGCATAATCGCTGGAATCCACCGGGTTGAGAGGATCCTGGTTGCGCATTTGAGCGGTCAGCATTTTCAGAAAGGTTTCGAAATCCGAACTCAACGCGGCCTTGTCCGCGCCGGCGGTTGGTTTGGCGGCTGGGCTGCGCGCCGTACTGGCAACTGTGGCAACGTCCATTCCGAAGGCTCCTTATATTCTGAGATCAAGGCCGGTCACCGTGGCGACCGGGCGTGGGGATGATGCGGCGGTGCGGGTGGCCGCGCCCGTTTCATCCGGGGCGACGGAATACCCGGGAACGGCCTGCGAATCTTCCTGCGGCCGCTCGTTGCCCGACTGACCGAAATTGAAACTCACGTCTCCATAACCCAGCTCGCGAAATTCCTGTGCAAGCTGGTCAATATGGCGCCGCATCAGATCAAGCGTTTCAGCCCGCTCGGCCATAATCGTCATGTTGAGCCCGGCATCTTGCGTGCTCAGACTGATACGAACACGGCCCAGCTCTTGTGGGTTGAGAGAAATCTCAACCTCGCGGCCAATCGCCTGCGGCATCGCATCCGCAAGCTGCACGGCAATCTGGCGGGATATTTCGGGCGCAGTTGCCGACGGTGTCATGCTTATCCCCCGCGCCCCCGAGACGGGCAGGAAACCCGTCACGTCTGGGGGATCACGTTCAGCCGCCATCGTGCCTGATTTGTCCGGTTGCTCCGTGGTATCGCGGGGGTACAAGAGAATACCCCCCACCATGCCGCCAACAGCAGGGCGAGGGACAGGAGGGGGTGGCAGCGAAACGCTCGTCTTTAGTGTCTCACCGTTCACCTGGCCATCTTGCAAAGCCCTGGCTTCGCCGACGCCCCGTTTGTCGGATGACAGGTTGGGTCTTGTGGCATCGGGTAGACGGAACCAAGACAATCTCGTCCTTTCGATACCCTGCATCGGCGTGCTTGCATGGTCTTCACCCCGCGGCAACCTGTCCAAGCCTTTCCCGCCGCCAGCGGGCTCCAAACTGGTCGCGAACCCATCTGCCCACACCGATGACGAGCCGCCAGGGGCCGACATCGCGCTGTCATCACTGCGCACCAAGGGTGTTGGCGCGGCGCGCGTGCCGTCGGGGCCAACCACTTCACGCATTGCGGCTGGCGCCGCTTGTCCGTTTTTTGGGAGTGCGGTCACCTTCGGGGCAGTGCCGGTCAACCCGTATGGCATCGCCACCTGCAACGGCAAGGGTGCCTGCCTCACCTTTTGCATGATCATGTTGTTCGAATTGTGCGAACCTTGATCACCTTCTGAACCGCGGAGATCTGCTGACTTACCCTGAATACTGATCGGGGTTTCAACAACTTCATCTGAATGCGGCGATGCATGGGTGTCCCCCCGAGCCGACCAATCCAAGACGCGCTGCCGCGGCTCGGCAGATGAGATCGCCCCTACTTCCTTGTGCCCAAGCACAGCGTCATCCAGGGGGGGTGCCATCGCATTTGTGGATATCGCAAGCTCCGGTGTGTCCGAGGCTTCCGGAACATCATCCAACGTCAAGGTTACATCCGCTTCGGGGAGTCCCGGTACCGCCTCATCGATAGCCGCATCCAGATGGGTGCTGAATGGTTTCCGGCCAACCGGAAAATCCTTGGCCCCGCTTGATTGCATGACCTGCACCAAGGGCGACAGGGCAATCTGGATGTCTTCCATGAGATCCTCCGGGTTGGATTGGCTTTGGCCAGATAACCCGGATTTGGTTACCGCTTCTTTACCGGCAGTCTTGCAGGATGGACAAACCTTGAAGAATTGGAGCTATCCAGAATGCCCGGTATCCCACCTCTTGCCACCCCCATGAACGGCCCCCGGTCCATCCTTCCCGATCCGATCGCCAATGACGATGCCCTGCGCGATGCCGCGCGCAAGCTGGAAGCCGGATTTCTGGCGGAAATGCTGAAATCCGCCGGATTGGGTAACACCCCCGAAACCCATGGCGGCGGTGCGGGCGAGGAGCAGTTCGCATCGTTTCTCCGGCACGCGCAGGCCGAAGAAATGGTCAAGGCAGGGGGAATAGGACTATCGGAAGCCCTGTTTCATGCGCTGAAGGAGCGTGGCGATGCAGACTGATCCACTCTTCGACACGCTGGAGGATCTGCTAGCCTACGAACGGCGCGCAATCCTAGAAGGCGATCTGGACACACTTCCGTCGCTGTTGCGGGAAAAAGAGCGAATGATACAGGCGATCTCCGTTTTGAATGCCGCCAGTTCGAAACGGATTGATCATATCCGATCCCTCATCGCATACAATCGGTCCCTGTTGGATTCCGCTCTTGAGGGCATGCGCGCGGCCTTGCAGCGACTGGGCACACGACAACACGCGCGACATACGCTGAGCACGTATGACAATACCGGCGCGCGCAACGACATTTGCCATGTAGATCACCGCCTGGAACAACGCAGATAGCACAAATTTTATCCAAATTCCGGATACTCACCCGATGACGGTTAGGCATCTCTTAGCGTTTCGGGTCACAGGCTGGGACAGCGTTCGGAAAACCGGATGGCGCAGGCGGCATTGTCGCCTGCATGGGTCAGAAGACCTTTGATCGCTCCTGCATGGGCAGGATCAAGGTATGGGCGCAAAGCCGCTCTCAGATTGAAGGAAGAAAGTCATGGCAACCTTCCAGGCCCCGCCATGATGCGCATCACCGGCAACAATCTTTTTCCTTTTGATGATGACTGGTGGCGCATTCGATTGCGTCCCCATTCCCGTCACCTTCAACTCACCCGGGATCAGCATTATCGATCCACTGTTAAAGGCAGCTTAATATTTACATTTCAACACATTCGGCGCGCACGGCCGCAGATGCGGGTCACATTTCGTACGATCCGTACGGGATTTCCGAGTGTCGCGCGTATCGTTCTTTTTTCTGACTGCGGTTCGCGCTAGACGTTATTCGGATCACGATAGCCGCTCCGCAAGATTGAGCGGCAACGCATATTTGACAGAGGATATTCCATGAAGATCGCAATGCTCGGGACGGGATATGTAGGCTTGGTGTCAGGCGTGTGCCTGTCGGATTTCGGGCACGAGGT
>CAZOKA010000059.1:0-10422 GCA_964580265.1 uncultured Rhodobacterales bacterium
GAAATTCGCACCAGCAAGACGGTTTGCCCTGACGGGCTGGGGGTGTTGCAGTTCGACCCCGAGCGTGACCTCGTCTTCGATTACGGCCCGTCCTTGCCGGGACATGCCAACGGCATGATCCTGATGGCAACCGATGCGCAGGGCGACGTGATCCTTCAGGAGACATATTATTCAATCGGTGGCGGTTTTGTCATGACAGAGGCGGAACTGGCCGCTGGCAAGGACACGGACGAAGGCGCGCCCGTGCCCTACCCCTTCAAGTCCGCCGCCGAGATGCTGGAAATGGCGCACAGCTCGGGCAAAACCATCGCCCAGATGAAGACCGCCAACGAAATCTCGCGCGGCTGCGACCAAAGCCTCAAGGCAGGGCTGACACGCATCTGGCAAGTGATGGACGACTGTATCGAGCGCGGCTTGACCACTGACGGAATCCTGCCCGGCGGATTGCGCGTGAAACGGCGGGCCAAGGCTATCCATGAGGCGCTTCAGGCGGAGCGAGGCATGAACCTGAACGCGCCGCACACGATAAACGACTGGATGATCACCTACGCAATGGCGGTAAACGAGGAAAACGCCGCCGGCGGCCAGGTGGTCACCGCCCCGACAAACGGCGCAGCAGGTGTTGTACCCGCGGTTATCCGCTATTGGCTTGACCATGTGCCCGGTGCCACCCCCACACGCGTGGACGAGTTCCTGCTGACCGCATCCGCGATCGGGGGGCTAGTGAAATACAATGCCTCGATCTCCGGCGCCGAAGCGGGCTGTCAGGCCGAGGTGGGGTCTGCCTCGGCGATGGCGGCCGCGGGTCTGGCCGCTGTGATGGGCGGCACGCCAGAACAGGTTGAAAACGCGGCGGAAATTGCCCTTGAGCATCATCTTGGCATGAGTTGCGACCCGGTCAAGGGGCTGGTGCAAGTGCCCTGTATCGAGCGCAACGGACTGGGAGCAATCAAGGCGGTCAGCGCCGCGTCCCTGTCACTGCGGGGCGACGGCACGCATCTTGTACCGCTCGATTCCTGTATCGAAACAATGCGCCAGACCGGCGCGGACATGAGCGAGAAATACAAGGAAACATCGCTTGGCGGATTGGCCATCAACGTGCCAAACTGCTGAAATGAATAACGTTGCATCCCAAGCACTTCCTGATCGTACGATTGCCGGCATCCTGTGCATGATCGCTTTCACCGCGCTGGCCCCTGTGATGGACAGCTTCGCCAAGGCGACCCCCGAAGTGATCGTCGTTGGCCTCATTCTGGCGGTCCGTTTCGGGTTTCAGGTTGTCACCCTGATCCCGCTTGCCATCGGATTGAGGATGGCACATCGCCCCGGACTACGGGAATCCGGCCAGCATCTGCTTCGCGGGTTTCTTCTGTTGCTGGCGACAGGGCTGTTCTTTTCCGCCCTGCGCTACATGCCAATCGCCAACGCGATTTCGATCTTCTTCGTCGAACCGTTCATCCTGACCCTGTTGGGTGGTTTCCTTCTTGGTGAGGATGTGGGACGGCGCCGCATCATCGCCTGCCTGATCGGTTTTGGCGGCGCACTGCTGGTCATTCAGCCCAGCTTTGCCGATTTGGGATGGGTGGCCTTGATGCCATTGGGCACTGCATTCTGCTTTGCCGGATACATGATCATGACCCGTTCGATGGCGCGGCGGATTCACCCAATCACACTGCAAGGCTACACGGCAGCCGGCGCAACAGTGATCATTGTTCCGTTGCTGGTGGTATTCGATGGCACCGGCAATATGGCGCTGGACCCGGTGGTGCCGCACGGTCTGGCGATCTGGACGCTTCTTGGGGTGGGGGTGACTGCCACAATCTCTCACCTGTTCATCAGCTTCGCCCTGCGCATGGCGCCAGCAGCAACCATCGCGCCGCTGCAATACCTTGAGATCGTGGCGGCCACAGGGCTGGGCTATTGGATTTTCGGGGACTTCCCGAACGCACTGACGTGGGTCGGTATCGCGACCATCGTCGGCTCGGGTCTCTATGTCTTTGCGCGCGAACAGGCAAACAGCATCCGTCGTCGCCCACTACCGCCTGCTTAACAGCGCTTTCAGCTTTTCAATTCACGCCGCGCGTCCTAGCCTGCCCCAATGACTGCGGACCGCCCCCTTCCTGGTATTATCTTGATGCTCGGTTTCTGTTTCGTCGCCCCCATGGGCGACGCAACCGCCAAGCTGTTGGGCGAGACAGTCGCGCTTGGCCTGTTGCTGATCGTACGATTTGGAATGCAGGCTTTCATACTGATCCCGCTGGTGATGCTGGGTGGTCGCGTTTGGCGGATGCGTGGCAGGGCTCTGGCTCTGGCAGGCTTGCGCACGGTTCTGCATGTCGCCGGTATCGGCATGATGTTCACGGCGTTGCGCTTTTTGCCATTGGCCGATGCCATCGCGATAGCCTTCGTGATGCCCTTTATCATGTTGCTTCTGGGCAAATTCGTTTTGGGCGAAGAGGTGGGTGTGCGCCGCCTCCTGGCGTGCTGCATAGGGTTCATTGGTACATTGTTGGTTGTAAAGCCGGCCTTCGCGGACGTTGGATGGCCCGCGCTCTTGCCGCTCGGCGTAGCTCTTGATTTTGCGCTGTTCATGCTGGTGACACGTGCCATTGCACGCGACAGCGACCCTATATCATTGCAGGCCGTCAGCGGGATCATGGCCTGCGCGCTACTTCTGCCTCCGTTGTTCCTGCTGCGCAACAGCGGCCTACCCGGCTTTGATGTCGCTTGGCCCACCTCGCGCGAATGGTCATTGTTGATGCTGGTAGGCATTCTTGGAACGCTGGCGCACTTGTTGATGACATGGGCGCTTCGGCTGGCACCATCCGCGACACTGGCACCGATGCAATACCTGGAAATCCCTTTTGCCACGCTGATCGGATATATCGTGTTCCGCGACCTTCCCGATGGCCTCGCCCTGCTGGGCATCGTGGTAACCGTGGCGGCCGGCCTATACATCGTGCTCAGGGAGCGCACCATGAGTCGCGCTGCGCATGTAGCGCCGCAACCACCTGGTCCAGCACCTCCCGCGGCAGAATGATCAGCAATTTGGGGGCAGTCACCCCAAGATACACGGGCGCCGTCACCCGGTTCGATGTTCCGACGCGGCCATCAGGCGCAAGGCACAGCCCAGCAAGCGGCCACTGCAACCCCTCAGACACCGCCTCGACCGCCCCCATGGGAAACACCGAAAACCGTGTCCCCATCGGCAGATCAAGGTGCAAGGACGGAGGGGCCAAGAAAACCAAATCAGCGCCGTCCAGGAGGATGCAGCGCTGCGATGAATAACGCGCCAACGTATTAAAATTGGCCAACCGATGATCCAGCCGCGGCCCACCGAATCCGACCCCAAGCACCAAGGGCGCACGCACTGACATCAGGCATTTTTCGAAATCGGTCGTGTCCTGCTCGGCAATGCGATGAATACTCTCAGGGTTCAAGGAAACTCGATCTGCGTCGCGCAGCGAATCCATATCGCCAATCACTGCGCGCGGCGTCACTCCTCGTGCCAATGCCGCACCCGCCCCGCAATCCGCAGCGACAACGTCACCCGTATGGGGCAATATGGCGCGCCACAACTCTGCCTCGACACTTCCGCCACCGATCAGCGCAACTGGATCGAATGATTGAACAATCACGCCATCACCCCCTGCATTGTCTCCGCGCACAGCAACAGAACACAATCCCGCCATTAAATGATACCTTAATCACCGAAGAATCGGTCACGTTTCGTCGTGGATCGCATGGTAAATGCGGGACTTGCATTAGACAGAAAGCGAGTTGGCAATGGTAAGCAACAATAAGATCCTGACTGTTTCCTATGGAACGTTCTCATGCACGTTAGAAGGATTCGACGATTCTTTCGGGACGATGAAGGCCATTGCCGAGTACTTTCGTGATCTGGCGTCCGATGATCGGTATTTCGGCGCAGAGCCGCCCACACCTGACGCCGAAATGCTTGCCCGCATCGCCGAACGTGAAATTGCACGCCAGGTGGACGCACGTCAGGAACGCGGGCAGATCGTCCTGCGCGCCTCCGAACAGGCCCATGATGCGGACATCGCCGAAACCGAAAACAGTGGCAAGACGCAGGATCACGAAGACAAGATCCGTCAGGAAGAGCAGGAAGAAACTGCTGCCGACACGACAGCGGCCAGCCACACACCACGGCCAGAGAACGAAGCCGCGTCTTTGTCGCCTGCCGATAACACGTCGGCAGACTTCGAAGCCTCCCCCCGGGCAGAGAACCCCCATGAAGAAGATGAGGCGCCTGTATCGTCCACGCCTGAAACCATGCCATCCCCACCCGGAGACGAAAGCGTTGCAGCCAAGCTACGCCGTATTCGTGCCGTTGTCTCGAAGGGGCAGGAAAGCATCGTTAACCCGCTCTATACCGAGGACGAGCATGCCGAGGACACCAGCCTTGATACCGACATAACCACCGCTTCCGAAGACCTGGATGCACAGGCGGAAAATGCGGAGATGGAACCAGACGGCGATGCCTTGGCAGGCGAATTTTCCCCCGGTTACGAGGGCGCAATCGCCCACGGTGCCGAGCCTGATCAGGCGGCAAACGCCGCCCCTCCGCAGCCGGACGAGATAAATCAGGAAACGATCGAGAAGGATACGTCCCAAGAAGACGCCGAGACCGAGGAGACCGAAGGTCCGCGCGCAGGCGTTCTCAAGGTCAAACGTAGCGATTTCGAAGAGGCCGTCACGCCCGAAATAGGCCCCGACAACGTTGACGAACCAATCGAGATGATTGCCGAGGAGACTGAGACCCCCAACATTGACATCGACGACTGGGATGATGATTGGTCCACAGAGGAAGAAAGCAGCCTGTCCCCAGATGAAGAGGCAGAACTTCGCCAGGAACTCGCCGAGGTCGAAGCCGAGTTGCGCTCAGATGACAAGTCCACGAAGGATGGCAAAGACGAAGATGATGTCAGTTCGATCTTCGCCGCCGATCCCAGCGAGCAGCCACATGAAAGCAGGCATGACCGAATCGCGCGGCGGGAACAGCTATACAAAAGCGCGGGCGAACAGGACATGAAGCGCCTAATCGCCAAGACACAAAGCGAGATGGCCGAACCGCAAGCCGCCAACCGTCGCAATGCCATCGCCCACCTGCGCGCCGCCGTAGCCGCGACCAACGCCGAAATCGAGGCGGGCAACCAAGGGCGCGAAGACACCATCTCAGAAGCGTTCCGCGACGACCTGGCCAGCGCTGTGCGCCCCAAACGCCCCAAGAAGCCAACCAAGTCGGGCGCGCGCAGACCAGATACCGGCCAAAGCGCACCACCGCTTAAGCTGGTGGCAGAACAGCGTATCGACAAACCCGAGGGCGCCGAACCAGTGCGGCCACGCCGCATCTCGCGGGCAAACCTGAACGAGCCACTGCCAGAGACGCCCACAGATCACGCCGCCGCAGACAAGTTCGCCGATTTCGTCGCCAGCATCGGTGCACAGAGCTTGGGTGAAATCCTTGAAGCGGCCGCTTCCTACATGACTTATGTCGAAGAGCGCGAAGATTTCTCGCGTCCACAATTGATGACGAAGCTGCGTGATATCCAGGGCGATGAGTTCAGCCGCGAAGACGGTTTGCGCAGCTTTGGTACGCTCTTGCGCAATGGCAAGCTACGCAAGGTCGGTGCGGGGCGTTTCACCGCTTCGTCAGATATCGGGTTCAAGCCGAAGGCACGCCGCGTTGGCTGAACAGAACTATTCGTTTCTGTTCCCGTTCTCTTCGTCTGTGTCGGGGTCGGCTTGACCGACGCCGCGAAAAATAAGCCTGAACGGCAAAATCCATGCGAACCCGATCACAACGTATGCGATCAGCTCCAGCCAGAACGGCGGACGGGCCAGCATGTTCAAGAGGCTGACGGCCACGACAATATAGACGGGCATCCCGACCAGCAGGATAAACAACGACCAACGCCGCCGGGATTTCCAGGATAGTGCCATCAGTCTGCAAACGGGTCCGTGACCAAGATTGTATCGTCGCGCTCGGGTGACGTGGACAATAGCGCGACAGGGCAATCGATCAACTCTTCCACGCGGCGCACGTACTTGATCGCGTTGGCCGGCAAGTCCGCCCACCGTCGCGCGCCCTCGGTGGATTCTGTCCAGCCGGGCATTTCCTCGTAAATCGGGGTGCAGCGGGCCTGCTGATCCGCGGCTGTCGGCAGGTAATCCAGCTGCTTGCCATCCAACTCGTATCCAACGCAGATTTTCAGCGTTTCGAATCCGTCCAGGACATCCAGCTTCGTAAGGGAAATCCCGTTCACGCCGCTGGTGGCGCAGGTCTGGCGCACCAGGCAAGCATCGAACCACCCGCAGCGTCGCTGCCGGCCTGTGGTAGTGCCAAACTCGTGGCCGCGCTCACCCAGTCGTTGACCATCGCCGTCGTGCAACTCGGTCGGGAATGGCCCCTCGCCCACGCGGGTCGTGTATGCTTTTACAATCCCAAGCACGAAATCGATGCTACCGGGGCCAATGCCCGTGCCCGTGGCGGCCTGACCTGCGATCACATTGGAGGAGGTGACAAACGGATAGGTTCCGAAATCAATGTCCAACAACGCACCCTGCGCGCCTTCGAACAGAATCCGCTTGCCCGCCTTGCGCTTTTCGCTCAGCACTTTCCACACTGGGGCAGCATAAGCCAGGATGGCCGGTGCTATCTCGCGCAGCCTGGCGATCAAGTCCGCACGGTCCACCGGCTTCAGGCCAAGCCCCTTGCGCAACGCGTCGTGATGGGCCAGCGCGCGATCCACCCGCAATTCCAGGGTCGCATCATCCGCCAGATCGGCCACGCGCACCGCGCGCCGGCCGACCTTGTCCTCGTAGGCCGGTCCGATTCCGCGCCCTGTCGTGCCGATCTTGGCAACGCCAATGGCAGCCTCGCGAGCGCGATCCAACTCGCCGTGGATTGGCAGGATCAGGGGCGTATTCTCGGCAATCATCAGGGTTTCCGGGGTAATCTCCACTCCCTGACCACGCAAGGTTTCGATCTCGCCCAGCATGTGCCACGGGTCCAGAACGACGCCGTTGCCCACCACGCTTAGTTTGCCGCCGCGCACCACCCCCGAGGGTAACGCATGCAGCTTGTATACCTCGCCATCGATAACCAGGGTATGGCCCGCGTTGTGCCCCCCTTGGAACCGGGCGATCACGTCGGCCCGTTCCGAAAGCCAATCCACGATCTTGCCTTTTCCCTCGTCACCCCATTGAGCGCCGACGACAACCACATTCGCCATGTCCGGACCTTTCGTCTGAAACGGTATTGCGATGAAACCCGCGCCCATATAGCGGCACGACGACACACATGAAACCGCAAATTCATCCCGCGTCTGGACACAGGGTGCCGAATGCGCAAAATCGGGCCATTCGATCAAAGGAGATTACTTATGGGGTTTTTCGTCCGCTGGCTCGTGGCATTCACCCTTTTGGTCAGCACCTACAATCCGACGCCGTGGAACTACGCGGCCTGGACGCAGGCCAACTGGGAGGTTCAGACACCGCTGGTGGTATTCATGGGGTTGGTGTTGTTCGTCGGGTACATCATTTATCTGCGCGCCACGCTCCGCTCTATCGGCACGTTCGGGATGGGTCTCGTGCTGGCGATCTTCGGCTCACTGACGTGGGTGCTCTACGATTGGGGGGTGCTGAGCCTGGAAAACCGCGACCTAAACCTGTGGCTTGCTCTCGTGGCACTGTCGCTCGTTCTGGGCATTGGTCTGAGCTGGAGCATATTGCGCCGACAGCTTAGCGGACAGGCCGATATTGACGATGTAGCCGACTGAGCGCGCCACGATACCACGGCGCCCCGACAGACGCACGTGGCACGGCGACAATGGGTTGCGCCGCGCCCGCAATTTCCCTAGATACGCCACAGTTCACACCGAAAGCGGGCGCCTGCATGGAAAACGTCATCCTAATCATCCACCTCCTTTTGGCCTTGGCGCTGATCGGCGTCGTGCTGATCCAGCGTTCGGAAGGCGGCGGTCTTGGAATGGGCGGCGGCGGTGGCGGTGCACCTGGCGGGGTCATGTCCGGCCGTGCCGCGGCAACCGCGCTTGGCCGTGTGACATGGGTGCTAGCGATCGCGTTCATCTGCACCTCGCTGGCACTGACCATCATTGCAGCGCAAAAATCGACGGGGGGCTCCGTTCTGGACCGTCTGGGCGAGCAACCCGCCGCCGAAGAGCAGGCCGATCCGGCCGCGCCATCGGGCGATACATTGGTGCCGCCAACACCGGGTGAAACTGCACCGTTGGTGCCGCGCGCCGACTGATCCACAAGCAATTGAGGCAGGCATTTGTACCGCAACAGCATCTTGCGGTTCGCTTGCTCTTTTCCTGCGAATCCTTTATACGTTGTGCCCCGTGGTTCAGTGGTCCGGCAGGGCTGTTCAGGGCGCTCAACTGCTGACCAAAAACGGCCTGATCACGGGGGATGCCAACCAAATGGCGCGATATATTTTCATCACTGGCGGTGTTGTTTCTTCTCTGGGCAAGGGGCTGGCCTCGGCGGCGCTTGGCGCGCTGTTGCAGGCACGTGGCTTTTCGGTCCGGCTGCGCAAGCTTGATCCGTATCTGAACGTTGATCCGGGCACCATGTCGCCCTTTGAGCACGGTGAGGTGTTCGTCACCGATGACGGGGCAGAGACAGATCTGGATCTGGGCCACTATGAGCGATTTACTGGCGTGGCGGCGCGAGCCAGCGACTCTGTCAGTTCGGGGCGCATCTATTCCAACGTCCTGGAAAAGGAACGGCGGGGCGATTACCTCGGCAAAACGATCCAGGTGATCCCCCACGTGACCAACGAGATCAAGGATTTCCTCGCAATTGGCGAGGATGAGGTCGACTTCATGCTGTGCGAAATCGGCGGCACCGTCGGCGACATCGAGGGGCTACCGTTTTTCGAGGCAATCCGCCAGTTTGCCCATGATCGCCCGCGAGGGCAGTGCATTTTCATGCATCTCACGCTGCTGCCCTACCTGGCGGCCAGTGGCGAGCTGAAGACCAAGCCCACCCAGCACAGCGTCAAGGAATTGCGCAGCATCGGTATCGCGCCCGATGTTCTGGTCTGCCGGTCAGAGCACCCCATTCCCGAGAAGGAGCGCGAAAAGATCGGCCTGTTTTGCAACGTCCGCAAGGAAAACGTGATTCCGGCCTACGATCTGGGATCGATCTACGAGGCACCGCTGGCCTATCATCGTGTCGGGCTGGACCAGGCGGTGCTCAATGCGTTCGGAATCTCGCCGGCGCCGCGCCCGCATCTGGCCGTCTGGGAGGATGTCGTAGATCGCATCCAGAATCCCGAAGGCGAGGTTCGCGTGGCCATCGTGGGAAAGTACACGCAGCTTGAGGATGCCTATAAATCGATCAAGGAGGCGCTGACCCACGGGGGCATGTCGAACCGGGTACGGGTTCGGGTGGACTGGGTCGATGCCGAGCTGTTCGACAGGGAAGACCCCGCGCCGCATCTGGAGGGGTTCCACGCGATCCTCGTGCCCGGCGGTTTTGGAGAACGAGGCACCGAGGGTAAGATCAAGGCAGCCGAGTTTGCCCGCACTCGCAAGATCCCCTACATGGGGATCTGCCTGGGCATGCAGATGGCCGTCATCGAGGCCGCCCGCAACGTTGCCGGCCTGGCGACGGCGGGATCGGAGGAATTCGATCACGAGGCGGGGCAGACCCGGTTCGAGCCGGTGGTGTACCACCTCAAGGAATGGGTGCAGGGCAGCCATACGATCGAGCGGCGCGTGGGCGACGACAAGGGCGGCACGATGCGGCTGGGGGCCTATGAGGCGAAGCTGACCGAAGGTTCGCGGGTGGCGAAAATCTACGGCACGACCAAGATCGAGGAGCGGCACCGGCACCGGTACGAGGTGGACACCAAGTACCGCGAAAAACTGGAGGCTTGCGGCCTGAAATTCTCGGGGATGTCGCCCGACGGTCGCCTGCCAGAGATCGTGGAATGGGAGGAGCATCCCTGGTTCATCGGGGTGCAGTTCCACCCCGAATTGAAATCCAAGCCCTTCGCGCCGCACCCCCTGTTCGCCGATTTCGTGAGGGCGGCGGTGGAGACTTCGCGACTGGTCTGAGGGGCCGGATTCACTCTGGGAGGGTGAGGTTAAGGCGCTGATATTAAGTTGCATTTTATGAGCGCCCCGTAGGACATCCGATCGCTCCTGCGCTGCTGCTCGGGACGCGCAGCGGCCCGGGCATGCGCCCGCCCGCCCCACAGGCGGGCGCATTCGCGCCCACCTCGGGCGGACACATGCCCTCTCGGATCAGAGCGACCACGCGGATTTGCCCTTGCGCCGCCGGTCGGTTGAGGCTGAACTCCCTCTATCGCAAGGCGCGGTGGAGGAGCCCGGCATGGTCAAGGAGGAATGCGTGCGAGCCGCGATGTGC
>CAZOKA010000060.1:0-10354 GCA_964580265.1 uncultured Rhodobacterales bacterium
TAACTATTTGTTGAAATCCGCTATTAGGTCGGTAATTCGTACCGCCGAGCAGAGTTACAACACACCGGAGCGAAAAGGTGTCAGAGGCGAGCGCCGGGTTCACAATGCGCTGTCCTCGGTTCTCGATGAAAACGAGTATCGGGTTTTGTCAGATTTGATCCTCCCGGTCGCAGGCAGCACGACACAACTTGATCATCTTGTGCTTTCGCGGTTTGGGATCTTCGTGATCGAAACCAAAAACATGTCTGGTTGGATTTTTGGTAATGCCGACCAAAAGAAATGGACCCAAGTTCAGAAAGGTGGCAAACGCCGCAGCTTCCAAAATCCGCTACGGCAGAACCATGCTCACGTCAAAGCCGTCGAGAGCATCTTGGAAGTCGACCTTAAGGTGCTACACAACTTTGTTGTATTCACAGGCAGCGCCGAACCGAAAACCGACATGCCAGAAAACGTTGCCTGGGGGTTGCGCGACCTTGGCAAGCTGATCGCAGTGCGACGACAGATCGTCTTTTCGGACCTCCAATTGAATGCTTTTGTCGAAAAGCTGCAAGGTCAGGCATTGGAGAGCAACAGGGCTGTTCGCGGGCAGCACCTGCAAAACCTTGAGAAGAAAGCAGCAGCGAAAGCCGTTGCACAATCTTCTGGGCCCTCAGGCCCCGTGAGCCAATCCTCGTGCCCGAAGTGTGGAGGCGAAATGGTAAAACGCGCAAATCGAAAGACGGGTAATCCATTTTTGGGGTGTGCGAAGTTTCCAAAGTGTCGGGGCACACGAAAGGTGGATTGATATCAAAGAGATTGCTTTTCACTAGCATCCAGCAGGTGACGGGTTGCTGCGTGACGAGGCGCTTTCTCATTAACACAGTCAATTGGAGATGTGATGCTGAACAATATTGGAATTCCCGGCCTGCTGTTTTTGATACTAATTTTGGCAGTGTTTCTCGCGGCGTTGGTCAGACCTCGTACCCCAGATACGCGGCGTGGCTCGGTGCTATGGCTATTAGTATGGGCTGTTGTCTTCTTCCCGTTCGCGATCATCTACGCATTGATCCGACGCTGGAGCGACCCAGAAGAGATGAACTGACTGAAAGCTCACCATACCGCAGTGTCGCGCCTTTGTCTGCTCCGTCCCGCAACTCGGTCACTCGACTGAGACGCCTCGAAGGTCCGCTCTGACGTGCCCCATTGTCTCGCAACATGTCCGCTTCGGGCTGACAGCGGTCATTGCTTGCGAAGGAGCGAACGGCCGCTCTCGTCGCGGGGGCCGGGGGGCGTGATCGGCCCGGTCCACATCTTGTGGTGTTGCGCGGCGGGCGGCGCGTTAACCCGGCCCCTGCCCGGCGCCTGTACCGACGCGATACCGACGTGGGGCCGCCGGGATGCAGACGTGCCGCCCCCAGAAAAACAAGGCCGTTAACCTTCGAATCACCCATCCGGGCGGCGCAGCGCCTCCAGCGCCGCGATGTCGTCCGCCCCCGCCTCCGCCGCGCGCTGCTCCAGCGCCCGGTATCGCGCCAGCACCTCAAGGCCCGCCTCGGTCAGCCGCGCGCCGCCGCCGCCCTCGCCGCCCCGGCTGCTGCTGACCAGCGGCACCGCGAAAAGCGTGTTCAGCGTTTCAACCAAGGTCCAGGCCCGCTTGTAGCTCATCCGCATCCGCCGACCGGCGGCCGAGATCGAGCCCGTCTCGTCGATCAACGCCAGCAAATCAGCCTTGCCCGGACCCAGCATCGCCCCCGGCCCGAACACCACCCGCAACCGCAGGCGCGGCGCATCGCCGTCCCGCCCGTCGCTCATGCAAAGCTCACGTGGCGGTTCAGCGGCAACTCGCGGATGCGCTGCCCGGTCGCGGCGAATATCGCGTTGGCCAGCGCCGGCGCGGCGGGCGGCACCGCAGGCTCGCCTATGCCGCGCAAGGTGTCGCCGTTCTCCAGCGCGCGCACCTCGATGCTCGGCGCCTGGTAAAGGCGCATGCCCTGGTAGCTGTCGAAATTGCGCTGCTCGGTCATGCCGTCCTTGTAGGTCAGCTCGCAGTTCATCGCGTGGCCCAGCCCCCAGATGACGCCGCCCTTGACCTGGTTGTCGAAATTCACCGGGTCCAGAACCCGGCCCACCTCGACGGCGACGAACACCTTGTCGATGCGCAGGCCCGCATCGGTCTGGCTGATCTCGACGACCTCGGCCGCAGGCACCCCGAACGACAGGGTAAAGGCCACGCCGCGCGCACGCCCCTCGCCCATGTCCGGCCCCGACCAGCCCGACATTTCCCCGACTGCCTCCAGCACCCCGCGCGACAGCGGATCGTCACAAAGGCGCAGCCGTTCCTGCAACGGATCGGCCCCCGCCGCGTGGATCAGCTCGTCAAGGAAACAGTCATGCAGGAACCCGTTGCCCGACGCGCCCACCGACCGCCACGAGCTGACCGGCACCATCGGCTGCGCGCGATATCCCGTGACCCGGTAGTCGGGAATGGCAAACGGCTGATCCCACGCCCCGGCCACGATAGCCACGTCCGGCCCCGGCATCGGCTGGTTCAAACGCCCGCCCTGCGATTGCGCGACCGACGCCGTCGCCAGCGACAGATCGAACGCCGCCACCTTGCCATCGGCCACCGCGCCGCGCGCCCGCGACACCGCCATCGGGCGGGGGAAATCGTGGCTCATGTCCTCTTCACGCGTCCATGTCATCTTGATCGGGCGCCCCTCGGCGGCCATGGCCACCTCGATCGCCTCGGCGATGAAATCATCCTCCAGCCGCCGGCCGAAACTGCCGCCGGCGTACTGGTTATGCAGGTGGATGTTTTCCGCCTTCAGCCCGGTCAGGCGCGTCGCCGTGGCCACCACGTACATCGGTATCTGCGTCGAGGCCCAGATATCCAGACGCCCGTCCTTCAACTGCGCGGTGGCGTTCATCGGCTCCAGCGGCGCATGCGCCAGGTGCGGCACGCGGTATTGCGCCTCCAGAACGCCATCCCCGGCCTGCGCCAATGCGGCATCCACATCGCCATCGTCGCGGAACCGCGAATCCTGCAAGGTCTCGGTGAACGACGCCTCAAGCTGCGCCCACATGCCCGCACTCTCCGCCGGATAGGGCGCCTCCCCCCAGTCAAAGCTGATCTCCTGCGCCGCGCGCATCGCGCGCCACGTGCTGTCGGCGATCACCCCGGCGCCGCCAGTGACGGGCACAACCCGTTGCACGCCCGGCATGCCCTCGGCCTTGCCCGCGTCATAGCCACGCACCACCCCGCCCCGGCGCGGGTTGGTACGCACCGTGGCATAAAGCATGTCGGGCAGGTCGATATCGATGCCATACCCTTGCGTGCCGGTGGACTTGGCCACGATATCCAGCCGCTCCATCGGCTGCCCCAGGTAGCGCCACTCGTCGGGCGATTTCAGGGCCACCTCGTCTGGCGGCGCGATGCCCGCCACTTGCTCGGCCAACTCGGCATATGCAATCGCCTCGCCGTCCGGCGTCACGACATGGCCATCGCGCGTGCTCAGGTCGGCCCGCGCCACGCCCGTCACCTCGGCCGCCGCGCCGATCAACATCTGCCGCGCCGCCGCGCCCGCCATGCGCATCCGGTCGAACCCGTCGGGAACCGTGGTCGATCCGCCGGTGATCTGAAGGCCCAGAACCTTGGCCACCCGCCCCCCGAACGCCCGCGCATTGCGCGCCAGGAACCCGTCATCCGTGGCCGCGAACGGCAGCGCCTCTGCCGCGACCTTGGCGTTGTAATAGGCCGCGCCCGGCGGCCCGTCCCAGACCCTGATATCCGACCATGCAAGGTCCAGCTCCTCGGCCACCATCGCCGCCAGAACCGAATGCGCCCCCTGTCCCATGTCGGTGCGCGGGGTGATGATGGTCACGCCCTCCGCATCGATCAGGACGTAAGGGTTCAGCGTTGCCTCCCCCGGCTCCAATCCCGGCTTGAGCGGGTTGTCATGCGGGTGCTGCACCACGTAGTAGCCCAGCGCCACCCCCCCCGCGATGGCCACCGTGCCAAACAGGAACGTGCGGCGCGCGATCTTGCCGGCGCGGCTCATTGGCCCTCCTCCCGCATCAACTCGGCCGCGCGATGCACCGCCGCGCGGATGCGCGGATAGGTGCCGCAGCGGCACAGGTTGCCCGACAGGGCATCGTCGATCTGCGCATCATCGGGGTCCGGCACCTCGGCCAGCAGGGCCGCCGCCGCCATGATCTGCCCCGACTGGCAATAGCCGCATTGCGCCACCTGGTGCTCGATCCAGGCGCGCTGCACCGCGCCGGGGGCCTCGGGCGTGCCCTGTGCCTCGATCGTGACCACCTCGGCGCCCTCCAGATCGCCGATCTGCATCTGGCACGACCGCGTGGCATACCCATCCAGATGCACGGTGCAGGCGCCGCATTGCGCTATCCCGCAGCCATATTTCGTGCCGGTCAGCTTCAGCGTGTCGCGCAGAAACCACAAGAGCGGCGTATCGGGCTCAAGATCGGTCTCGACCTGTGCACCATTGACGGTGAATCGGATCATGCGGCCCCCTCCGGCTGTTCACTACGTAGCGTAGTATAATTCATATCAATTGCACATAGTTCCGTTGCCTCTGCTGTCTGCCTGCGCGGCCACGGGCTTGACAGGCACTTAGAATTGATATTGATGTCATTTTCATAAATGAGGATGCCATGACCCCGAACGCCCAACACACCGCCCACACACCGCCGCCCGAGGAGGCGCAGAGCGTGGATTTCGCCCGCGCCCTGGAGCAGGCGCAAACCGGCATGAAGAAATCCGACCGCACCCGCACGCGGCTGCGCATTGCACTGTGCACCGCGCTCAATGAACGACCCGCCCCCGCGCTCAAGGTGGCTGACATCTGTGCGCTGGCCAGCGTCGCCCACGGCACGTTCTATGTCTATTTCCGCGACCTGAACGCCGCGCTAGACGATGTGCTCGGCGCCTTTGTCGAACATGTCCAGCAGGTGATGCGCCACGCCACCAAGGGCCGCGGCGGCGAACGTACCCGCGCCGCAACCGCGGCCTATTTCGACCTGTTCGATCAAAACCCCGGCTTGATGCGCTGCCTGCTCAGCGGCTTTGAAACCTTCCCCGCCGCCGCCGCGGCGTTTCAGCGCCTCAATCACGACTGGGCCCGTGTCGTGGCCGAGGCGACCGCGCGCCGCCTCGCCCAGGCCGGCCACCCGCCCCCCCCGAACGACGAGTTGATGCGCCGCGCCTACGCGCTTGGCGGCATGGTCGATCAATACCTCGTGGCGCTGCACTTCAACCGCGACGCCGCCCTTGCCGCCGTGTCCGGCGAGCGCGAACAGGTGATCACCACGCTCAGCACGATCTGGCAAAAAGGGATGGAACCATGAGCCTCGTGGACCGCGCCGAATACCGGCACCCTGTCTGGCTGCTGGATCATCAGCAAGCCGCATGGCAACGGCAGGCCCACCACGTTGCGCAGAATTCCGCGTTCTACCGGGATCTGTGGCAGGGGCGCACGCCCCCGCAGGATCTGCACGATCTGCCGGACCTGCCCGTGTCCGACAAATCGCAACTGCGCCGCGCGCAGGCCGCGCATCCCCCGTTCGGCGACTACCTTGCCGCACCGCGCCGCATGGCCAACCGGCTGCACCGCACTTCGGGCACCACTGGACAGGCGATGAATCTCGCCCTGTCCGCCGCCGATTGCCACATCACCGAGGTGGTCGGCGGCCGTAGCCAGCACGCGGCGGGCCTTGGCCCCGGCATGACCGTGGTGCACTGCCTGAACTACCAGATGTGGATGGGCGGGCTGACCGATCACCGCACGCTTGAGGTGACCGGCGCGCTGGTCGTGCCCTACGGCGTCGGCGGCACCGAACAACTGATCCGCACCATCCGCGAGGTAGGCATCAATGCAATCTCCTGCACGCCGTCCTACCCCGCCGTGCTGGAACGGGTGCTGGCCGAAAAATTCCCCGGCACCACCCCGCGCGATCTGGGGCTTGAGCTGGGCCTCTTCGGCGGCGAGCCGGCGCTTGACGATCCCGCCTTCCGCGAGCGTATCCGCGCCACGTGGGGGATGGAGCCACGCAACGCCAATTACGGCGTATCGGACGTGTTTTCCAACTTCGCCGCGCAGTGCGCGCATGACACCGACCTGCATTTCATGGCCGCCGATGTGCTCTGGCCCGAACTGATCGACCCCGACAGCGGCCAGCCGCTTCCACTCACGGACGGGGCCGAGGGCGAATTGGTGCTGACCCACCTCGTCCGCGATTGCCAGCCGCTGGTGCGGTTCCGCACCGGCGACATCATCGCCGTCACCGCTACCGAGCCATGCAGATGCGAGCGGACCGGCTTTCGCTTTCGCGTCGTGGGGCGCAGCGACGATATGGTCGTGGTGCGCGGCCTCAACCTGTTTCCCAGCATGGTCGCCGCCGTGGTCAACGAGTTTCCCGAACTATCGGGCGACTACCGCATCACCCTGACCGGCCCGCCCCCCTATGACCGCCTGCCGCTGAGCGTCGAGCGAGCAGAGGGCACGCCGGAAGATACCGCGCTGGCCGCACGCGTCGCCAGCGCCATCAAGCACCGCCTTGGCGCCAGCGCCGTGGTCACGGTGCACCCCCACGGCCACTTCCCCGTGACCGAAGGCAAAACCAAACGCGTGATCAGGAGCGACCGATGACCGACCAAACCACTGCACAGACCTATGAAACCGTCGAAAGCACGTTGGCCGGGGACGGGGTGCGCATTATCGCTCTGAACCGCCCAGACCGCCTGAATGCGATGAACCCGGCGCTGATCCGTGACGTGGCCCGCGCGTTTGACGACGCGAACGCCGATGCGCAAACCCGCGCCATCGTGTTCACCGGCAACGGGCGTGCCTTTTGCGCGGGCGATGACCGCCACGATCACACCCACCCCGAAACCGAACAGCAGGCCCGCGCCCTTGTCGATGCGATCCAGCGGGCGACGCACGCCATTACCTTCGGCCCCAAACCCGTGGTCGGCGCGATCAATGGCTGGGCCGTGGGCGGCGGGTTCGAATGGGCGATCAACTGCGATTTCCCGATCTGGGGCGAAAGCGCGCGCGCGTTCTTTCCCGAGGTGTCGCTCAATCTGTTCGTCACCGGCGCCGTTACCGCGCTTCTGCCCGCGCTGGTTGGCCTGCAAAAGGCGCGCGAGATGCTGTTTCTCGGAGAGCGCTACAGCGCGGCCGAACTGGCCGAGGCCGGCGTCGCCTGGCGCGTGGTGCCCGATTCGGCCCTGCGCGACGAGGCGATGACAACCGCCCGGCAACTGGCCGCCCTGCCGCCGATGGCCGTGCAGGCCATGAAACGCACGCTCAACGCCAATGCCAGCGCCGACCTGAACCGCGCATTGCAAATGGAAACCGATGCCACCGTCGCCGGGTTCCTCGACCCGGAAACCACCCGCCTGCTCAAGGATTTCTAAGGCGCCCACGCAGGGACGCCCGCGCCTCAACCCCCGCCGCGCCTTGCGCCGGCGGGGGTTTTTCCTGTCCCGCCCGGAAAATTTTTCCAGATTCCGCCAGTTCGGGGCAGTGATCGGGCAAGTTTCATAATCCTGTTACAAAACTCTTACATAGGCGTCATGCGATCCGCCTAACCGGGGCACGTTCTGTTCTGAAACACTGATAGCAGGAGCTTTCATGTCCTATACCAAACTCACCGTCTCGGCGCTGGCGCTGGCTGCCGTCTCCGCGACTTCGGCCGCGGCCCGCGACCAGATCAGCATCGTCGGCTCGTCCACCGTGTTCCCCTACACCCAGGCCGTCGCCGAGGAATTCGCCAACCAGACCGGCGCCCCCTCGCCGATCGTGGAATCCACCGGCACCGGCGGCGGCATGCAGATCTTCTGCGCCGGCATCGGCGAAGGCCACCCCGACCTGACCGGCGCCTCGCGCGCTATGAAAGCGTCCGAGTGGGAACTGTGCCAGGAAAACGGCGTCACCGACATCACCGAAGCGATGATCGGCTATGACGGCCTGTCCATCGCCGTCTCGCGCGACAACGATTTCACCTGGGATCTGACGCTCGAAGAGGTCTACCTCGCCCTCGGCGCCGAAGTTCCGGTTGACGGCGAATGGGTCAAGAACCCCTTCACCAAGTGGTCCGAGGTCAACGCCGACCTGCCCGACACCGACATCCTGGTTCTCGGCCCCCCGCCGACCTCGGGCACCCGTGACGCGTTCGTCGAACTGGCAATGCGCGAAGGGTGCAAGGAAACCGACTATGTCGAGAACGGCGATTTCGACAAGGCATGGGTCAAGGAAAACTGCTCGCGTATGCGCACCGACGGCCAGTTCGTCGAAGCAGGCGAGAATGACAACCTGATCGTTCAGCGCCTCGAAGCGGACCCGAACGCCCTGGGCATCTTCGGCTACTCGTTCCTCTACGAGAACTCCGACAAGCTCAAGCCGGTGAACATCGCGGGCGTCGAGCCGACCTCCGAAACCATCGGCGACTTCTCCTACCCGATCTCGCGCCCGTTGTTCTTCTACACCAAGAACGCACATCGCGGCGTGATCCCCAACTTCCAGGAGTTCATCGAGGAATACATGTCCGAGGCCGCGATGGCCCCAGGCGGCTACCTCGAAGAGCGCGGCATGGTCACCCTTCCCGATGACCTGCGCGCCAAGACCCAGGATGCCGTGATCAGCGGTAAATCCATGGAAGCCAAGTAAGGCGCCCGCACAGATAGCCGATTTCGCCCCCGTCATCCCCGGCGGGGGCGATCCATTGAACCAGACAACAGGCCACCAGATGACGCTTCTTGCCTTCGTGATACTGCTTGCCGCCGCAATCTTCGGCTACATGCTCAACCTGCGCGCCGCGCGGGCGATCCGGGCTGGCGGCACGCGCATGCACTCCTTGGGCGGGTTTCACGGCGGTTATGCCGCGTTGCTGGTGCTGGTGCCTGCCTTCGTTTTCGTCATCTTGTGGCTTCTGTTCCAGGGCACGATCATGGAACTGATGGTCAAGGCCAGCATCTCCGACCGCCTCGATGGGCTGGGCACCGGCGAAGTACAGCTTGTCATGGCCGAGATCCGCTCGATCGTGGGCGGGCGCATTTTCGGCGACCCCGCGCAATGGAAACTGGACGCCGCCGAATACCTCACCACCCTGCGCGCCACCGCCAGTTGGCTACTGGTGGCACTGACCGCCGGGCTTTGCGCGGCAATGCTGCTGGTCGCCCGTGCCCGCGTCTCGGCCACCTTCCGCGCCCGGCAGGGCGTCGAACACATCGTGTTCGGCCTGATGATCGCCTGCGCCATCGCGGCGATCTTCGTCACCGTCGGCATCGTCGCCTCGCTCTTGTTCGAAACCATCCGTTTCTTCCAGATGGTGCCGCCGCTCGATTTCCTGTTCGGCACCACGTGGGAGCCGCAAATCCCCATCCGCGAGGATCAGATCGCCGCCGAAGGCGCGTTTGGCTGGCTGCCGGTGTTCCTGGGCACGTTGGTGATCACCACCGTCGCGATGTTCATCGCCACGCCGGTGGGGCTGCTGTCGGCCATATACCTGAACGAATTCGCCACGCCGCGCCTGCGCAAGGTGGTCAAGCCGCTGCTGGAAATCCTCGCCGGGGTGCCCACGGTTGTCTACGGCTTCTTCGCGATCCTGGTGATCGCGCCCGCCATCCGCAATATCGGCGCCGAGCTGGGCCTGCCAATCGCGCCCAACACCGCGCTGGCCGCCGGTATCGTGATGGGGGTCATGCTGATCCCGTTCATCTCGTCCTTCGCCGATGATGCGCTCTCGGCGGTGCCGCGGTCGCTGCGCGACGGATCGCTTGCGATGGGGGCCACCAAGGCCGAAACCATGCTCAAGGTGATGTTCCCCGCCGCCATCCCCGGTATCGTCGGCGGCGTTCTGCTGGCCGTGAGCCGCGCTATCGGGGAAACCATGATCGTGGTCATGGCCGCCGGCCTGATCGCCAAGATGACGATCAACCCGCTCGATAGCGTCACCACCGTGACCGTGCAGATCGTCACGCTGCTGATTGGCGATACCTCCTTCGACAGCCCCAAGACACTGGCCGCCTTCGCGCTCGGCATGATGCTGTTCCTGGTGACGCTGGTGATCAACATCTTCGCCCTGCGCATCGTGCGCAAGTATCGCGAAATCTACGACTGAGGCGCCGCACCGATGACAGATACCCCCAACACACCTGCCCGCCGCTCCGCACATGACTGGACGGACCCGGCCGCCGCCGCCCGCCTGCGCAAGCGCAAGCGCAGCCAGCTCTGGCTCAAGGGGCTGGGCCTGACGGCAATCTGCTTTGCCTTCCTGATGCTGGCGCTGCTGGTCACCTCGATCTTCAGCTCCGGCTACAAGGCGTTCCGCCAGACGCATGTCACGGTCGAGG
>CAZOKA010000061.1:0-10350 GCA_964580265.1 uncultured Rhodobacterales bacterium
CATCCGATCACCTCAACGGCAGGAAAAGGCCATCACCGGCCCCGGGATGGCACGCCAGATCACCACCCGGCACCTTGTGCCGGGTGGCGGGCACAGGCAACCGAGCCTTAGCCCGACAGGCCCGCGGCCTCCCACCTATCCGAAAGGCACGCCGCCTCCTGGGCAAGCCCGAAGGGGGCGTTCACCACGAACAGGCCAGACCCGACCATGCGATGCCCGGGCCGCACCGGCGCGAAGCGCACCTCGTGACGCACCGCACCCGGCAGGCCCTGCGATTCCAGCGCCGATAGCATCGGAACATGCGCGGCGCCGGTCAGGATCGGATACCACAGGCAAATCACCCCGACATTCCATTTCCGGTGCAGCTTGGCGATCTGGCCGGGTATCGTGCTGTACTCGGCCTTCACCTCGTAGCTGGGATCTATCAGCATCAGACCACGCCGCGGGGTCGGGGGGCACAGGCTCTGGGCCATATCGAAACCATCGCGCTTGTGCACGCGGGCGCCGTAGGGGGACAGCGCGAACCGCAGCGCCTCGTATTCCTGCGGGTGCAACTCGGCCAGGTCCATCCTGTCCTGCGCGCGCAAGATCATCGCCGCCAGCAACGGCGATCCCGCATAGACCTGCGCGCCGTGCTCTGCCCGCACCCGCCCAAGTGCCACGGGGTAGGGGTGATCGTCCGGCACCACTCCGGCCTCCAGCATCCGGCCAACGCCTGCCGCAGCCTCGCCCGTGCGCAGGGCCTCGGGCGCATCCAGGCGATAAAGCCCGCGCCCCGCATGCGTTTCGATATAACTGAGCGGCTTGGCCTTGGCCATCATGTAGCCAAGCATCCAACACAGCAATGCGTGCTTGTGCACATCTGCGGGATTGCCCGCATGATAGATATGTTGATAGGACAGCATCACGGACTTCTAACGGTTTGCTGCTTGGCGGAATAGCGCTGATTTGGCCATTCACGCCCCTTTCGCTCATCGCGTGTCAGCCCTATAAGGATTCCCGGCCCCGGCGCCTGTCGCCCTGGCCCAATTGTTTGCACACGGGATGGAGACTCCATGTCGATCTTCGATAAGATGCCGGGCCTGTTCTCATCGGACATGGCGATCGACCTCGGAACAGCCAACACCCTGGTCTATGTCAAGGGCCGGGGCATCATCCTGTCGGAACCTTCGGTTGTCGCCTACCACGTCAAGGACGGCGTCAAGAAGGTGCTGGCAGTGGGCGAGGATGCCAAGCTGATGCTGGGCCGCACCCCCGGCAGCATCGAGGCGATCCGCCCGATGCGCGATGGTGTCATCGCCGATTTCGACACCGCCGAAGAAATGATCAAGCATTTCATTCGCAAGGTCCACAAACGCTCGACATTCTCCAAGCCCAAGATCATCGTCTGCGTCCCGCATGGTGCCACCCCGGTAGAAAAGCGCGCCATTCGTCAATCGGTATTGTCGGCGGGGGCGCGGCGCGCCGGCCTGATCGCCGAGCCGATTGCCGCGGCCATCGGCGCGGGGATGCCGATCACCGATCCCACCGGCAGCATGGTCGTGGACATCGGCGGCGGCACGACCGAGGTGGCAGTGCTGTCGCTTGGCGACATCGTCTATGCCCGCTCCGTGCGCGTCGGCGGCGACCGCATGGACGAGGCGATCATCAACTACCTGCGCCGGCAACAGAACCTGCTGGTAGGCGAATCCACCGCCGAACGCATCAAGACAAGTATTGGCACCGCGCGCATGCCCGATGACGGACGCGGCGCCAGCATGCAGATCCGCGGTCGCGACCTGCTGAACGGTGTGCCCAAGGAAACCGAAATCAGCCAGGCACAGGTCGCCGAAGCGCTAAGCGAGCCGGTGCAACAGATCTGCGAGGCGGTGATGACCGCGCTTGAGGCAACACCGCCGGACCTGGCCGCCGATATCGTCGATCGCGGCGTGATGCTGACGGGGGGCGGTGCCCTTCTGGGGGATCTGGACCTGGCCTTGCGCGAACAGACCGGCCTGGCCGTATCCATCGCCGATGAATCGCTGAACTGCGTCGCGCTCGGCACCGGCAAGGCGCTGGAATACGAAAAGCAGCTCCGCCACGCGATTGACTATGACAGCTAAGGCGCCCACCTTCTGACTGGGGGTCACATTGGCACGAAACGGACCACAAGGCGACGACTATACCGCCCCGCTGAAACGTCTGCTGACAGCGGTGCTGGTCCTGTGCCTGCTGGGGGTTTTCCTGCTTTGGCGGATCGACAATCCCCGCGTCGAACGGTTCCGCGCACAGGTGGTTGACCGCGTGGTGCCCAGTTTCGACTGGGCGATGGCCCCCGTCACCGCGATCGTCAATGTCGGTCGCGATTTCCAGAGCTACCGCCAGATCGTGCAGCAAAATCGCCAGTTGCGCCGTGAACTGCAGCAGATGAAGGCGTGGAAAGAGGCCGCGCTGCAACTGGAGCAGGAAAACGCCCGTCTGCTGGACCTCAACAAGGTGCGCCTCGATCCGCGGCTGACGCATGTCACCGGCGTCGTGATGGCCGACAGCGGCTCGCCGTTTCGCCAATCCGTGCTGCTCAACGTGGGCGCGCGCGACGGGATACAGGATGGATGGGCCACGATGGACGGCATCGGCCTTGTGGGGCGTATCTCGGGGGTGGGCCGCAATACCAGCCGCGTCATCCTGCTGACAGACAGCTCCAGCCGCGTGCCCGCCATCGTGCAGCCCTCGGGCCAGACCGCCATCGTGCAGGGCAACAATACCGTGGCGCCGCCGCTGGCGTTCCTGGAAAATCCCGACGACGTGCGCGCCGGGGATCGCGTGGTATCCTCGGGTGATGGCGGGGTGTTTCCCGCCGGGCTGCTGATCGGGCAGGTCGCCCAAAGCCCCGGCGGCCAGTTGCGCGTGCGCCTCGCCGCCGATTACGAACGTCTGGAATTCCTCCGGGTGCTGCGCACGCCGGGGCTGGAACGAATCACGGCGCCGGTGTCGCTGGTCGCGCCGCAGGATATGACAACCGGCAGGCCACCCGGACGCGGCGAAGGTGGTGAATGATGCAATCCGTCGCAACACGCCTTTGGCTGATGCGCGCCACCTATGTCGGGCTGGCGCTGGTGATCTTCTTTTTCCGCCTGCTGCCGCTGGATATGACGCCACCCCTGTGGGCCGGGCCTGACGTGTTGCTGGCGCTGACATTCGCATGGGCGTTGCGCCGTCCCGAATACGTGCCGGCGCTGTCGGTCGCGCTGGTCATGCTTCTGGCCGATCTGCTGTTTCAGCGTCCTCCGGGCCTGTGGGCGGCGCTGGCGGTGCTCGCAACCGGCATGATGAAATCGCGCGCGCGCGGCCTGCGCGATCAGACCTTCGCGATGGAATGGCTCAATGTCGGGATCATGATCGTCGCGCTTGTTCTCGGCTATCGCCTGATCCTGTCGTTGGCAGTGGTGCCGCAGGCCCCCATCGGCCTGACCACGATCCGCGCGGTGATGACGGTGCTGATCTACCCGGTGGTCGTGGCCGGGTCGGCCCTGGTGTTCAACGTGCGAAAGTCCACCCCCGGCGAGGTGGACGCGACGGGGCAAACCCCATGAGGCGCCCCGGCCGCGATACCGCCGAAGGCGTCCGGCGCTTCACCCGGCGGGGGCTGTTTCTGGGCGGTCTTCAACTGGGGTTCATGGGGCTTCTGGGCGCGCGCATGCACTTCCTCCAGGTCGATCAGGCCGATCAGTTCCGCCTGCTGGCCGAGGAAAACCGCATAAACATCCGGCTTCTTCCCCCGGAACGTGGCGAAATATTCGATCGCAACGGGCGTCCCATAGCGGTAAACGAGCCCAGCTACCGCATCACCATGATCCGCGAGGAAGCCGGCGACGCCGAGGCGGTACTGAACCGGCTGGCGCACCTGATCGGGATGCGCGACGAGCAGATCGAAGTCGCCCGCCGTGACCTGCAAGAGGCGCGCCCGGACGTGCAGGTTACCGTGGCCGACCGCGTCGCCTGGGACGCCATCGCGCGCGTTTCGGTCAACACTCCCGCCCTGCCCGGCGTCGTGCCCGAGGTAGGCCTGTCACGCCACTACCCCATGCGCGGGGATTTTGCCCATGTGGTGGGCTATGTCGGCCCGGTCAGCGATTATGACCTCTCTCGCATCAAGGCGCCCGCGCCCTTGCTGCTGATCCCGCGTTTCCAGATCGGCAAGGTCGGCGTCGAGGCCAAGTACGAGGACGCCCTGCGCGGCGAGGCCGGCACCAAGCGGGTCGAGGTCAACGCCAACAACCGCGTCATGCGCGAGTTGGACCGGCGCGATGGCAAACCCGGCGTCAACCTGCAACTGACGGTCGATCAGGCCCTGCAAAACTATGTCCAGGCCCGCCTGGGTGAACAAAGCGCATCCGCCGTGGTTATCGACTGCACCAACGGTGATCTGCTGGCGATCGCATCGACGCCCAGCTATGATCCGAACCTGTTCGTGCGCGGCATATCCGTCGCCGATTACAAGGCCCTGACCGAGGACAAGCACCGCCCCCTTGCCAGCAAATCGGTGCAGGGGCTCTATCCGCCCGGCTCGACCTTCAAGATGGTCACCGCCCTGGCCGCGCTGGAAGAGGGCCTTATCACCTCCGAGGACACCGTCTATTGCCCCGGCTTCCTCAAGGTATCGGGCCGCAAGTTCCACTGCTGGAAAACCTACGGCCACGGCCACATGACGCTCGAAGCCGCCCTGCGCGAAAGCTGCGACGTGTATTTCTACGATCTCGCTCTGCGCGTTGGCATCGAAAAGATCGCTGCCATGGGTCACCGCCTCGGCCTGGGCGAGGGATTCGACGTGCCGATGTCGGCCGTCGCCGAAGGCCGCGTACCCACCAAGGACTGGAAACGGCAGAGATTCGGCAAGGATTGGGTGCTTGGCGATTCCGTCAACGCCTCTATCGGACAGGGCTACGTGCTGACCTCGCCGCTGCAACTGGCGGTGATGAGCGCGCGCATCGCGACCGGCCGGTCGATTACGCCGCGGCTGATCAAATCCATCGACAGCGTCGAACACCTGGCCGAATCTGATCCACCGTCGCTCGGGCTCAACGAAAACAACCTGCGCCAGATTCGCCAGGGCATGTTCGCCGTGTCCAACAACCGCCGCGGCACCGCCTTCAGCTCGCGCATACTGACCGAGGGGATGCGCATGGCCGGCAAGACCGGCACCAGCCAGGTGCGCAACATCACCACCGCCGAACGGCGCGAAGGCGTCACCCAGAACGCCGACCTGCCATGGGAGCGGCGCGACCACGCGCTTTTCGTCAATTTCGCGCCCCATGATGCCCCCAGGATCGCGGTTTCCGTGGTGGTCGAACACGGCGGCGGCGGCTCGGCCGTCGCGGCCCCGATCGCGCGCGACATCACGCTGCAGGCGCTTCATGGCGGCACGCCGCCGCTGTCCGCCTACCCCGCCTCGGATCGCAGCCGCATCAAGGCGTTGCAAGAGCGCCTTGAACGCGAACAGCGCGACACCGGCGATAACGGACAGGATCGCGCATGAGCTATCTTGAGTATACCGTGCGCAACGTGCCCACGGGGCCGCGCAAGATCCTGTATCTGCACTGGCCGGTTCTGCTGCTATTGTCCGCGGTGGCCTGCATCGGGTTCCTGATGCTCTATTCCGTGGCAGGCGGGTCGCTAACGCCCTGGGCCGAACCGCAGATGAAACGCTTTGCCGTCGGAATGTTCGCCATGCTGGTCATCGCCATGGTGCCGATCTGGTTCTGGCGCAACATGGCCGGCGTCGCCTATGGCGTGTCGATCCTGCTGCTGGTCGCAGTCGAGGTGTTCGGCACAATCGGCATGGGCGCGCAACGCTGGATCGACCTTGGCTTCATGCGGCTTCAGCCCTCCGAATTGATGAAGATCGCCTTGGTCATGATGCTGGCCGCCTATTACGAATGGCTGCCGATGCGCAAGGTCTCGCACCCGTTCTGGGTCGCGGTGCCGGCGATGATCATCCTGCTGCCTGCCGCGCTGGTGCTGAAACAGCCCGACCTGGGAACCGCGCTGTTGCTGGTGTTCTCCGGGACTGGGGTGATGTTCCTGGCCGGGGTGCACTGGGCCTATTTCGTGGCGGTGATCACCTCGGGCGTCGGGGTGGTGACGACAGTTCTGCAATCGCGCGGCACCGATTGGCAGATACTGAAGGATTACCAGTACCGCCGGATCGACGTGTTCCTTGACCCGGCCAGCGATCCACTTGGCGCGGGCTATCACATCACGCAATCCAAGATCGCCCTCGGCTCGGGCGGATGGACGGGCCGCGGTTTCATGCAGGGCACGCAGACGCGGCTCAACTTCCTGCCGGAGAAGCACACCGATTTCATCTTTACCACGCTGGCCGAGGAATTCGGCTATGTCGGGGGGATTTCCCTGCTGCTGCTTTACGCGCTGATCCTGCTGTTCTGCATCGCCACCGCGCTGACGATGCGTGACAGGTTCTCGGCGCTGCTGACGCTGGGAATCGCACTGACATTCTTCCTGTTCTTCGCGGTCAATATGTCGATGGTCATGGGGCTGGCCCCCGTCGTCGGCGTGCCGCTGCCGCTGGTCAGCTACGGAGGCTCGGCAATGCTGGTGCTGATGCTGGCCTTCGGCCTTGTCCAGAGCGCCCATGTCCACAAACCAAGGTAACCCATGACGACAAACATTCTCTTCGCCGCCAATGATGCCCTTTGGCAGGACTACCGCGACCCGCTGCGCAACGCCCTGTCCAACGCGGGGATAGACGCATACCTGGCCACCGACATCCCCGCGCCCGACGTGGATTACATCGTCTATTCCCCAGGCAGCGACGTGCAGGATTTCACGCCGTTCACCCGCTGCAAGGCGGTGCTGAACCTGTGGGCCGGGGTCGAGAACATCACCGGCAACGACACCCTGACCATGCCGCTGGCGCGCATGGTCGATGATGGGCTGACGCGGGGCATGGTGGAATGGGTCACCGGCCACACGCTGCGCCATCACCTGGACCTGGATACGCACATCCTGCACCAGGACGGCGAATGGCGCCACGACCCGCCGCCGCTGGCCGCCGACAGGCCGGTCACCATCCTGGGCCTGGGAGCGCTTGGCCGGGCCTGCGGCGAGGCGCTGGCGCAGCTTGGCTTTCCCGTCACCGGCTGGAGCCGTAGCCCCAAGGACGTGCCCGCCATCACCTGCTTGCATGGCGATGACGGGCTGACCGCCGCGCTGGAGCAGGCGGGGATACTGGTGCTGCTGCTGCCGCTCACCAGCGAGACAACCAACGTGATGAATGCCGCCCGCATGGCCAGCTTGCCGCGCGGCGCAGTGATCCTCAACCCCGGACGCGGGGCGCTGATCGACGATGACGCGCTGCTGGCCGCGCTGGACGCCGGGCAGTTGGGCCATGCCACGCTCGATACCTTCCGAACCGAGCCATTGCCCCCCGAGCATCCGTTCTGGGCCCATCCGCAGGTGACCGTAACGCCGCATATCGCGTCTGAGACGCGGCCGGCCTCGGCGGCGCGGGTGATCGCGGAAAACGTCCGCCGCGGCGAGGCGGGAGAGCCGCTACTGCACCTCGTCGATCGTGATCGCGGCTACTGACTGACGCCGGCTATCTCAGGATCGGCGGCGCGTTTGGATCGCGCCCCGGCGCCACGGGACCGGCCGCGCGTTCCTGTGCAGCGGGTTGCGGCAGATCGAACCGCAGGCCGTGACGCGCCAGCCGCGGCACGATGGCATCGCCCACTGCGGCAAAGCTCACATCAAGCGCCCCCGCCTCCAGCCCGGTAAAGGTCAGCGCCTCGGCCACCGCCTTGGCCAGCGCCCCATCGGCGCCATCGCGCGCCCCTACGAAGGTCAGAAGGTGGTTCTGCCCGCCATCCGCGTAACTGGCCTGCACCAGGTAGGCTGTCTCGGCCAACCCCGCCGCACTGCCCAGCTTGGCGTCAAGCGCCGACAGCAGGCTTTCGGGCAGGCCCGCGGGCGGCGCCAGCGCGCTTATCCGCGCCTCCGCCTCGTCGGGCGGATTGTCCAGCGTGCGCGCCAGCCACGCCACCGCGTCCGGCGGCAACAGGATCGACGACGATGCCACCTCAAGGTTCAACGCCAGGCCGATCCCCTGTTCGGCCAGCAGGCGCACCACCACCCGGCCCGATAGCGCGGCATAGGGCGCAACACCGCCGACAAACCGGCTCAGCCGATCCTCGCTATCGAAAACCAGGACATAGCGGGCATCCGGCAGCTCGAACAACTCGGGGTTCAACGCGTCGCCCCGCGCTTCCTCGGTCAGCAACACGACCAACTCGCTATCGGCCAGCCGCTCGTAGAACCGTAGCCGCGCAGTGGCGTCATCGGGGGCGGCCTGCATGGCCTCATGGGCCTGATCAAGGGGAGTTTCGCTATCCATCCATCACTCTTCGCACCTGCGCACGCAGCCTGGGCAATAGCTCTTCCTCGAACCACGGGTTGCGCCGCAGCCAAGCGGTATTGCGCCACGACGGATGAGGCAAGGGGAAAACCCCCGGCGCATGGTCGCGCCACGCCTTGACCGTATCCGTCACGCCCGCGCGCGTGCCCAGGTGCCACCGCTGCGCATGCGCGCCGATGATCACCTTCAGCGACAAATTGTCCAATCCCTGCATCACCTGCCCGTGCCACGTCCGCGCGCAATGCGCCGGCGGCGGCAAATCCGACCCGCGCACGTCATACCCCGGAAAGCAGAACGCCATCGGCACGATCGCCACGCGCGAAAGGTCATAGAACTCTTCCGCGCTCAGACCCAGCCAATCGCGCAGGCGATCGCCCGACGGATCGTCAAACGGCTTGCCCGACGCGTGCACCCGCATCCCCGGCGCCTGCCCCGCGATCAACAGGCGCGCGCTGCGGCGAAACCAGACCACCGGGCGAGGGGCATGTGCCGTCTCGGTCGCCGCGAACCGTTCGGCACACAGACGGCAGGCAGTGATCTGATCGGCGATATCATCCATGCGTCCACCCCAAAATGAAAATCAATTGCGGCAATTGCCTTCGTTTGTTTCCATATCAGACATACTTTTGCCTACAAACGTTGCAAGAACAGACTACAAGCCAACATGCTCGGACCTTCCGAGATCAACAATCGCTTAATATTACCCCGCCAAGAGGGTAAGCAGGGGCCGCAGCGGAGCGCTATCGATGCTTGAGTTCGAAAATGTCAGCAAGTCCTTCTGGACCGGCAAACAGCGCAAGGTGATCCTTGATCGCGTGTCGTTTCGCGTGGACATCGGCAACTCGCTCGGCATTCTGGCCCCCAACGGCACCGGCAAGACCACCCTGATCAACATGATGGCCGGGTTGGAAAAACCCGACGAAGGCGTGATCCGCCGCACCTCGCGCATCAGCTTTCCGCTGGGGTTCATGGGCGGCGTCATCAACCGGCACACTGCCGTGGAAAACAGCCGCTACATCGCGCGGCTCTACGGCCTCGACCCCGACTATGTCGAGGCATTCTGCCGCTGGCTGTGCAACCTCGGGGAATATTTCGAACAACCCCTTGGCACCTATTCATCCGGCATGCGCGCGCGGTTCTCATTTGCCCTGATGCTTGCGCTGGATTTTGATATATACCTCATCGACGAGGGTATGCCCGGATCGACGGACGTGGAGTTCAACCGCAAGGCTGGCGAAATCCTGCGCGAGCGCCTGCGGACGACGACCGTGATCATCGTATCGCACCAAGCGCAGGTGCTGGAAAAATTCGCGCGCTCCGCTGCCGTCCTGATGGGCGGACAACTCTATATGTTTGACACCTTGGAAGAAGCGAAACAGCTATATGACTACGAAACCCAAGGCTAGAAAATTCCGCATCCGCCGTAGTGGCCAAGACGTGCATGCGCAGGCATCCACGCCCCCCCAGGCCAGCGACGATCCGCAGCGCCCCGCCGCGGTGACACCGCGCCATCCGCAGGCGCCGCAACAGCCCCAACGCCCCACCGAACGCCCGCAGGCGGCCCAAGGCCCCCAGGGCGTGGACGCGCAAGGGCAGGTCTCCTCGCCCACCCAGGTCAGCGCCGAACAGCAGCTCGACGAGATCCGCCGCGAAGGATTGACCGGCCGGCAATTGCGCATGGCGCGCCGCGTCGCGCAAAAGCACGGTCTCGCGCCCACCTCTGATTTCGACGCCGTGCGCCTGTTGCGCGCCCAGGGGGTCGATCCGTTCCAGCGTTCCACGATGCTGGAACTGGTCGCGCCCCAGAGCGGCGGCAATGACGGCGGCAGCGTTCCGGCCACGACCGGGGACGCGCACGCGAACCTGCCGCAAACCGTACAGGCCCGCGGCAATACCCTGCCCTCGACCGAAATGGCCCCGTCGGATCGCCGCGCGCA
>CAZOKA010000062.1:0-10350 GCA_964580265.1 uncultured Rhodobacterales bacterium
GCAACGCGCTGGACCACCAATATCAGAACCGGATGCATTCAAACGGCCCGGATCATGCCAGCCAAAGCTTGGATGACCACTGCCCCGACATCGTCTCGCCGGTCGGGTCATCCTCCCAGCCCTGGACCTTGTCGCTGACGCCGGTGATGAAATCGTTGAACATCGGGCAGATCAGCCCACCCTCGTCCCGGATCATGCGGCCCATCCTGGAATACATCGCCTTGCGCTTGTCCTGATCCAGTTCGGCCCGCGCCTCCAGCAGCAACTTGTCGAACTCCTCGCTGTTCCAGCGCGTATCGTTCCAGTCCGCCGTGGACAGGTAGGCGGTCGAATACATCTGGTCCTGCACGGGCCGTCCGCTCCAGTACGAGGCGCTGAACGGTTGCTTGTTCCACACTTCCGACCAATAGCCGTCGCCCGGCTCGCGCTTCAGCTCCAGCGGGATGCCGGCGGCCTTGGCGGTTTCCTGGAACAACTGCGCCGCCTCGATCGCACCGGGGAAGGCCACATCGGACACGCGCAGGATGATCGGGCTGCCGTCATGGCCCGACTTCTTGTAGTGTTCCGCGGCCTTTTCCGGGTCATAGCTGCGCTGCGGGATCGACTCGTCGAACAGTGGATAGGCCGCGTTGATCGGCATGTCGTTCCCGACCGAGCCATAGCCGCGCAGGATCTTGTCCACCATGTCCTCGCGGTCGATGGCGTATTTCAACGCCAGCCGCAGATCGTTGTTCGAGAATGGCTCGGTGTCCACATGCATGATGAACACGTAATGCCCCGGCCCTGAATCGCTCTGGATACTCACGCCCGGCGCCCGGTTGACCAGATCGGCCACCTTGGGATCAACCCGGTTGACCAGGTGCACCTGCCCGGACTGGAGCGCCGCCATCCGCGCGGTCGCGTCGTTTATGACCAGGATTTCAACGCTGTCCACATGGCCGCGGCTATCGTCCCAGTAGTTGGGATTGCGCGACCACAGGTGACGCACGCCCGGCTGGTCCTCTTCAAGGATGTAAGGCCCGGTGCCGATCCCCGCGCCGGGGTTGTCGAACCCGCCATCTGGCTGGATCTGCAGATGATAGTCGGCCATCAGGTAAGGCAGGTCCGCGTTCGGTGTCTTGAGCGTGACCGAGAACATATCGCCCTCGACCTTCATCGATTCGATGCCCCGCATGACGCCCAGCGCGCCCGATTTGGACTCTTCGTTGGAGTGACGCTCCATCGTGCGCAGCACGTCCTCGGGCGTCAGCGTCTTGCCGTTGTGAAACTCCACGCCCTTGCGGATCTTGAACATCCAGGTCTTCGCATCGGGGCTTGAGCTGACCTCCTCGGCCAGGCGGTTGCCCACCATGCCGTCCGGCGTCACCTCGACCAGCGTATCGCCGAACAGGTTCAGGTTGTAGTAGGGCACCTGGCTGGCCGCCGCCGCCGGGTCAAGCGAGTTGGTGCTTTCGCCGCCCACGGAGCCCATCTTCAGGTGCCCGCCCTTTTTCGGCCCCTCGGCGCGCACGGCCTCGGCCATCATGACATTGGCCATCGCGGCACTGACGCCCAGCGCGCCCAACCGGCCCACGAACTCACGCCGGGTGATCCGGCCCTGTCCAACCCGCTTTTTCAGGTATTCGATTTGATCTTGCATGACATTCTCCCGTGTCGGTGTGTTGGCAGCCCGCTGGCCGGGTCATTGACTCATGAGTCAACAATGCCGATTACGCCCCATGTATCAAGTAGAAATTGGAAGGTTTCATGACAGCGCAATCTTGATCCATTAACAAAACTACCATCCGATATGTCGTATGCATAGGCTATGGCGTCGTATTCTGCCCCCGATCCGCGCGGAATTTCCGTCGGGTCATCCGCCCCGCCAATCGCACTCAAGCCATGCTCGGGTACGGGCGAAACGCTTGCACTGCCGCGAAATATAAAAAATAGTCCCCAAAAGGAGCGCCACATGAGCCAGACATTCCGGCAGCCGGACATACTCGAAATCGCCCGCAACGAGGGCAAGGTCACGGTCGAGGGGTTGGCCGAACGCTTTGGCGTCACCGTTCAGACGATCCGCCGCGACCTCACCGAACTGGCCGAGGCCGGCAAGCTCGAGCGCGTCCACGGCGGCGCGATCCTGCCCTCCGGGGTCACCAACATCGGCTATGATGAACGCCGCCGCCTCAATGCCGCCTCCAAGACCGAGATTGCCAGGCGTTGTGCGCGCGACATACCCGAAGGCGCATCCGTGTTTCTCAATATCGGCACCACGACCGAGGCGGTCGCGCGCGAATTGCTGCACCATCACAACCTGATGGTGGTGACCAATAACATGAACGTGGCCAACATCCTCGTCGCCAACCCCGATATCGAGGTGATCGTCGCCGGCGGCGTCCTGCGCCGGGCCGATGGCGGGCTGATCGGCACGCTGACGACCCGCGTGATCGAACAGTTCAAGGTCGATATCGCGGTGATCGGCTGCTCCGCCATGGACACCAGCGGCGACATCCTCGATTTCGATGTGCAGGAGGTCACCGTCAGCCAGACCATCATCCGGCAGGCGCGGCGCAGCAAACTGGTCGCGGACCATTCGAAACTGCAACGCACCGCACCCGCGCGCATCGCCTCTCTGGAACAGATTGATACACTCTACACCGACGAACCCCTGCCACCCGCACTGGTCCAACGGTGCGCCGAATGGGGCACCCAGACAGTAATCTGCGGCTCGTCGGCCTGATCGGCTACGCTCAGAACGCCTTGAAGGTGGGAGTCGTCAAGGTCCGTTCGATACCCGGAATATCCAACAAGTTGTCATTGATGTACTTGCCCACGTCCGCGCCCGCGGGGACATAGAGCTTGCACAGCAAATCCCACTCACCGCTGGTCGAATACAATTCGGAATGCAACTCTCTCAGCACGATGGCTTCGGCAACGCGATAGGTGGTTCCCGGTTTGCACCGGATCTGCACGAATAGACAGGTCATGTTTTTCCTCGGGCTGGTCACGCGGCCGGGATGGGCCAATGCGCGCAAGTCACCACAACCGCGACCGTTTTGAAAGATGCAATCGCCACATCAACAACACGGTCGCGCGCCGGCCGGTGTCACAGCGCCGCCTGCCCGCCTGAGCGCCGCTGCACGAAATCGGCGGACATGCCGTGCCGAGACGCAAAACGCGCCACTTCGGACTCGGTCGGGTGGGTGCCGGTGAACGTCTCGACGTAAACCGGCATGCGCCGGATTCTCAGCTCTGGCGGCTCGTCCACCATCATCGAGATATAGCCGATCTGCGTGTAATACACGGTATAGGCCCGAACCCGCGCCTCATCGGGGCCAAAGCCGAAGCGCAGGAACATGTCGCAGATCGCCTCGATACGCTCCTGGTCCGACGCCTCCAGCACGTCGCGCAACTCCGGATCGGCCAGCGCCCAGTTGCGAATCGCGAAATCCAGCCGCGCATCGAACAGATCATCACGCAGCCAGCAATCGAACAGGTTGAACAACGCCTCGGCAATCGTCTCGGCATAAGCCTGCGTGCGCTCCAGAAGATTGCCAGTATTCTTCTGCCGCCACCACTCGACCAACGCCTGTAGCAGGGCCTCGCGATTTTCGAAATGGCCATAGAAACTTGTCCGCGACAGACCCAGCCGCTTGGCAAGTTCCATCACCTTGACGGCTTCGACGCCCTGCTCGATCAGCGCCTCGTAGGCCGCTTGCAGCCACAACTCTTCGGACCCGCGCCAGCCGGTCGTCTTCTCTGGCTTCAACTGTTTCACACTGCGCTCCATCCCGCGTGCCCTAGCAGCGTTTTTACATAGCTGCAATTTCCAACATTATCGTCAATTTTTGCGACATACCCGTCGTTTTTGAGGCGGACACCACCCGCACCGGATGGTTTTCTGCCCCGACAAACACCGCGGCACGCAACGAAAGCAGGAGGATCACCATGCACAGCACCTCGCGCAGCCGACCCACCGGCGCACGCCGGCAACGCGCCGGACGCAAGCCGCAGCGCTCCGCCACACCAGGTGAGAACCCGACACTTCGGGTGCCGTACATCACCCGCAGCCTGCCCACCTACGACATCCTGGACGACGCAAGCCTGGCGCGGATCGAGCAAGGCGCCGACCGCCTGCTTGACGAGATCGGGATCGAGTTTCGCGAAGACCCCGAAACCGTCGAGATGTTTCGCGCGGCGGGCGGCCGCGTCACCGAAGCCGGCGAGGAAACGTGGAACGTCCGGTTCGAACCCGGCCTGATCCGCGACATCCTGAAAACCGCGCCCGCCCGCTTTACCCAGCACGCGCGCAACCCCGCCAATTCGGTCGAGATCGGCGGCGATGCGATGGTATTCGCCCCCGCTTATGGCTCTCCCTTCATCATGGACATGGACGGCAACCGCCGCCACGCCACCCTGTCGGATTTCGAAAACCTCGTGAAACTTGCGCAATCCTCGCCCTGGCTCCACCACTCCGGCGGCACCATATGCGAGCCCACCGACGAGCCGGTGAACAAGCGCCACCTCGACATGGTCTATGCCCATATCCGCTATTCCGACCGGCCGTTCCTCGGCTCGATTACCGCGCCCGAGCGCGCCGCCGACAGTATCGAAATGTGCCGTATCCTGTTTGGCGCCGATTTCGTGGACAACAATTGCGTTATCATGGGCAATTTCAACTCCACCTCGCCGCTGGTCTGGGATGGCGTCACCACGCGCGGCATCCGCACCTATGCCGCGGCTGGCCAGGGCTCGATCCATCTGCCTTTCCTGCTGGGCGGCGCGGTGTCCCCCGTCACGATGCCCGGCGCCGTCGCCCAGAGCCTGGCCGAATCCATGGTTGGCTGCGCGCTCACGCAGCTTACCCGCCCCGGCGCGCCCACCATTCTGGGCAGTTTCCTGTCATCTCTGTCGATGCGCTCCGGCTCGCCGACCTTCGGCACTCCGGAGCCTGCGCTTGGCTCGCTGGTGATGGGACAACTGGCGCGGCGCCTGAACCTGCCCTTGCGCTGCGCGGGGAACTTCTCGACCTCCAAGCTGCCCGACGGGCAGGCCATGATCCAGGCCGTGATGTCGATGATGTCGGCGGTGCAAGGCGGGGCCAACTTCATCCTGCACTCCGCCGGGTTCCTCGATGGGCTGCTCTCCATGTCCTACGAGAAATTCGTGCTCGATACCGATATCTGCTCGATGATGCATACCTACCTCAAGGGGCTGGACATAACCGACGAAACGCTGGCCTTCGACGCCTTGGCCGAAGGCGGCCCCGGCACCCACATGTTCGGCACCGCCCACACCATCCGCCACTTCGAGACTGCCTATTGGGACAGCGCGATCAATGATGACACCCCTTGGGAAACCTGGTCAGAGGGCGGGCGCGAGGATTCGCTGCTGCGTGCCAACACCCGCTGGCGTGAAACCCTCGCCAGCTACGAGGCGCCCGCCATTGACCCGGCCATCGACACCGCGCTGCGCGACTTCATCCAGACGCGGAAGGATTCGATGCCCGACGCGTGGTATTGACCGCCCACGCGCCCTACTCCGCGCCCCCCTGCGGCGCAGCCTGCATTCGCGCATAAAGGCGTAGCGCATGCGCCCGGTCATTTGCGGCCGCCGGCAACGCAGGATCGTATGCCGCGCGGATCAGATCGGCCAGATCGGGCCGCAGCACCACTCGATCGCCCGCTCGCGCCAGCGGCGCGCGCCCGGCAAAGGCGCTCTCGGACCATGACAACATCACCTGCGCCGCCTGCCCCAGCGCCAGGTCTTGTGCGGGCAGATCGCTCAGGTGCCTGTCCATCCGCAAGAACACGAACGCCGCCTGGATCGCGCCCGCGTCGTCGAACCGGAACGCACGATACTGGTTGGCATCCGCCTGCCTGAGCCGCGCCACCAACGGCCCCAGCTCGGGCACAAGCCGGTCAAGGTTGGGCACTTCCTCCAACTCGTCCCACTCCCGCAGGAAAAAGATCATCAGGTTCGCGCCCAGCTCCGGGTCGGTCTCGGCCATCTTGTGCCCGGCCAGCGTGACCACCGCCTCGATCGCGCCCTTGATCACGCTCAGGGTGTCATCCTCGACCCCGAACACGACCGGCACGATCGGCCGCCCCCACCGGGCAAAGCCATAGCTGCCATCGCGCCGGGTGAACATCGCTTCGATCTCTTCGGGCGTCATCGGGGCCTCCGGCTTGCGGTCACAAATGCCGCCCTTTTACATTCTCTGCCGCGAAGGTCCAGCAACCGTACGAAACTGACATTTCAGACGCTGAAACGTACGCTATGTGCATTTCGTACGGTGCTCAACGACCGTCATTGAACAGTTGTGCCTGCTCGGGGCGTTGCGGCGCTGGCAGGCCCAGATGTGCCCAGGCTTTCTGCGCCAACATGCGCCCGCGCGGCGTGCGCTGGATCAGTCCCTGTTGCAGAAGGAAGGGTTCGATCACTTCCTCCAGGCTGTCGCGGCTCTCGCTCAGGGCGGCGCTCATGGTTTCGATGCCAACGGGTCCGCCTTGATAATTCTCTGCAATTACAGACAGGTAGCGCCGGTCGGCGCCATCCAGGCCCAAGCCATCCACGCCCAGCCTGGTCAGGGCATGATCGGCGATCGCCTGTGTGACCTTGCCGTTTCCCTCGACCACGGCAAAGTCCACAACCCGCCGCAGGAGCCGCCCCGCGATGCGCGGCGTCCCCCGCGACCGGCGCGCAATCTCCCGCGCGCCCGCATCTTCGGCCGGTGCGCCCATTAACCTTGCATTGCGGGTGACAATCTCGTGCAACTCGTCATCGCTATAGAAATTCAGCCGCGTAGGAATACCAAAGCGGTCGCGCAGCGGCGTCGTCAACAGCCCCATGCGCGTCGTCGCACCGACCAGCGTAAATGGTTGTAATTCAATACGAACTGTCCGCGCCGCCGGCCCTTCTCCAATCACCAGGTCAAGCTCGAAGTCCTCCAGCGCGGGATAGAGCACTTCCTCCACCGCGGGGTTGAGCCGGTGGATTTCGTCGATGAACAGGACATCGCGCGCCTCAAGATTGGTTAATATAGCGGCCAGATCCCCCGCCTTCGCCAACACCGGCCCCGACGTCATGCGAAACCCGACGCCAAGCTCCTTGGCCATGATCTGCGCCAATGTCGTCTTACCCAACCCAGGCGGGCCGTGGAAAAGCGTGTGATCCATCGACTCGCCCCGCTGGCGGGCGGACTGGATGAATACCTTGAGGTTGGCGCGCGCCTCGGCCTGGCCGATGAAATCGTCCAGCGCCTCGGGCCGCAGGGCGCGATCATTGTCGTCTGGCTGGCGATCTGGCCGCAGGGTCGGGTCCGGGTTCGTCATGTATTATCCCTTTGGTGCCAACAGTTTAAGCGCCGCACGTATCAGGGCGGGCGTCTCCGCCTCCGGCGCATCGTTCGCCGCCTGCGCCACGGCGCTGGCCGCCTCGCCCGGACCATAGCCAAGATTGCCAAGCGCCGACAACGCCTCGGATTGCGCGCCGGCGGTGGTGTTTTCACGCGACGGGTGCGGCGCGGACGCAGCACCTGCGGCGGATGCGTCAATCACGGCGTCGCCGTCTGCTGTCGCGGCTCCCATCGCCATCTGCATCGTCCCCCCTAGCGCCATCACACCGGGGGCCTTGTCTTTGAGTTCATTAACAATTCTCTGCGCCGTTTTCGGGCCGATGCCTTTTGCCGCCTTGATTGCGTTCCAATCACCCAATGTAATCGCGCGCCCGACACCTTCGGCACCGAGACCACCGAGGATCGCCATTGATGCCTTGGCTCCAACGCCCTGCACACTCATCAACAAGCGATGCCATTCCTTTTCCAGAAGTGTCGTGAAACCAAACAGTTGAAGAAGATCCTCGCGTACCAGCAACTCGGTATAGAGCGCCACAGCTCCACCCGGCGCGGGAACGGCGGACAAGGTGCGCTCTGAACAATACACGAGGTATCCGACGCCGCGAACATCAATCAACACATGATCTTCGCCCTTGTAATCCACCCGGCCCGCCAGTTTTCCGATCATGCGCTTGCCCTTCGTACCGCCGCAGCCAACCCGCCGGCCGCGCCACCATGATGCGCGTGGCAAATCGCGATTGCCAGTGCATCCGCCGCGTCCGGGCCGGCAATCTGGACGCCCGGCAACTGCATGCGCACCATGTGATCCACCTGCGCCTTGGCCGCGTGCCCGACCCCGACAACCGTTTTCTTGACCGTGTTGGGGTAATATTCGCCAATCGCCAAGCCCCGCTGCGCCGGAACCAGCAACGCAATTGCCCGCGCCTGTCCCAGCTTGAGCGTTCCCGCACCGTCCTTGTTCACAAAGGTCTGTTCGACCGCTGCAACATCCGGGGCATATTGAGTCACGATATCTGTCAACTGGCTGTGCAGGGACAGCAACCGCAACGCGAGTTCCGCCCCCTCAGAATGACATACCCCGTTTGCAATGTGCGCGAGTCGCCCATTGCCCGCCTCGATCACGCCCCATCCAAGGTTGCGCAAGCCCGGATCAATGCCCAAAATCCGCATTACTTTTCCTGCTCGTGTTGCTTTTCCAACTCACTAGCACGAAACGCGAACAAAGACCAATCCCAATCCGGCCTGTTCCGAATGCGACATTGGCGCCAATATTGCGACAGTCATCGCCTATTCGCGCCAAAACCTGTTCTGCGAGCGACGCTTTTTTCAGCGCGTAAATTGTTATGATAAAACAATAAAACCGAAATTTCAGTCATGCAAAATTGGTATATGACCTATGCAAAAATTGCGCCTTGTGTAGCGCGCGTTCTCTGCCTAATTGCCGTTCAGACGCACGGTTCATGCCCGAGCCGTGCTTATGTCAACGGAGACTGGATATGGCTGTATACGAAGCCCCCCGCACGCATCAATTTGGCCTGACCAGCCGCATCGGCCAGGCCTTCGCATCACTCACCGGCTTGCTGGTCAATTGGCAGCAATCGCGCGAGACACGCAACGCGCTGTCGAAGTTGTCGGATCGTGAACTTGAAGATATCGGCCTGTGCCGTGGCGATATCGACATCGTTGCAGGCATCCGCTGAACACCGCTAGCCGCGTGACGCCTTTATCAAAAGGGCCGCACCAGAAACTGGTGTGGCCCTTCGGCATTCCTGCCCTGCCCGCCACCTCAACGGATCAGGGGGCGTAGCTGCGCGGCGATGAAGCGGGATATCGGATCGGACCGCATCACCCATGCCTGCGCCTGATAGAAGAAACTATCGGAAGCCATTGATATCATACGCGTTCGATGGCCCTCAGGCCCCATGTACGCCATGACAGCACCCTTTGTCAGAAACAGAACCACGAACGCCGCGGCAATACCCCGTAGCGGCATGCGTGTGCGACGGGTCGGGCGCGCGCGCACCACCACCCATCGTTCGCCATCGAACACTGTTGTGTAGTTTTGGCCTGAACGACGCTTGTTTCTGATCCGGTCTGAATGCCGGCTTCGCTCCGTCGATGAGGTTCCCATTGCAGCCTCCGGTCAATGGCCCCCACCAATAACCATCGCATTCCCTGCAGAGAAATTGTGGCAAAATTGAGGCACCAACCCCAATCGTGCTGCATTTCAGACAAGATTCAGCCACTCTTGGCCATAGTTAGTGTCGACCATTCACCAATATCCTCTCGGTGATCGAGATTGATGCCATTTCGTGCATAAACAGCAGCAACTTCGTCAGCTTGCCCAGTGAGGATGCCTGACAAGATCGCATACCCGCCAGGGACCAGATTTGCGGCCATCTCGGGTGCCAGATCTATCAATGGTCCCTTGAGGATATTCGCAAAGACCAGGTCATATGGAGACGCCTCGCGCAGAGTGGGCGCGTCGAATCCTTTCGCCTCGACACAAGTCACCCGCCCTTCAAGCCGGTTGGCGATTACATTGGCCCTGGCCACATCAACAGCGACCTCGTCGATATCGCTGGCCAGAACGGGGTTGGGCCAGATCCGTGCCGCTGCCATCGCCAACACCGCGGTCCCGCAACCGATATCAGCCACGTTGGTGCCGACAAACCCTGCATTGTCGAGCCGGTCCAGCGCCCGCAAACACCCCAGCGTCGTGCCATGATGCCCCGTGCCGAAAGCCATCGCTGCCTCGATCAGCAGCGGCTCGCAATCATCGGGTACCCTGTGCGCGTCATGGCTGCCATAGACGTAAAACCGTCCTGCCTCGACCGGGCTTAACTCGCGCCTTACCTTGGCAACCCAATCGGTTTCCGGCAGTTCCGACACGACAAACGGTTTTGCGCCATGGATCGTGGACAACAGGGCCAGACCCGCCTCGTCCGGTGCTTCTGTGAAATAGCAGGCGACCTCCCACAGACCTGAATCGTCCTCGATCTCGAACACGC
>CAZOKA010000063.1:0-10311 GCA_964580265.1 uncultured Rhodobacterales bacterium
TCGGCACCGGCCACATGGGCGTGACGGCCGAAAACGTGGCCGATGAAAACGACATCAGCCGCGCCGACCAGGACGATTTCGCCCTGCAAAGCCAAACCCGTGCCGCCGCCGCGATCGAGGCCGGTTATTTCAAGGATCAGATCGTGCCGGTCGAGGTGCGCGTCAAGCGAGACACGGTAAAGTTCGACACAGACGAGCACCCCAAGGCCACCACCGCCGAGGCCCTGGCCGGGCTGCGCCCGGTATTTCGCAAAGATGGGACCGTCACGGCAGGAAATGCCAGTGGCATAAACGATGGCGCCGCCGCGTTGGTCATGGCACGGGCGGAGGCCGCGGATAAGGCCGGGCTGACGCCCCGCGCACGCCTGTTGGGCTATGCCCATGCCGGCGTCCGTCCCGAGGTGATGGGCATTGGCCCCGTTCCCGCGGTGGAAAGCCTGCTTGCCAGAACCGGCTTGCGCATTGGTGACTTTGATCTCGTCGAATCGAACGAGGCATTCGCCGCACAGGCCGTCGCCGTAAACAAGGGCCTTGGGCTGGACCCCGCGATCGTGAACCCGAACGGCGGCGCCATCGCCCTGGGCCACCCTGTCGGCGCAACCGGCGCGATCCTGACGATCAAGGCTCTCTACGAGCTTGAGCGCACAGGCGGCAAACGCGCCTTGATCACCATGTGCATCGGCGGCGGACAGGGCATCGCCCTGGCGATTGAGCGGCCCTGACCGCGCCTGGTATCTTGGCGTTTCACACTGGGCCGATGGCGTTGCCGGATAAGCCGCCGGCAACGCCACGCCCATATGAAACTTCTGGCCGGCAATATCCCGGCGGGGGCAGTGTCCCCTCTGCCCTCCTATTCACTCAAGGCGCAGGCGCGCGCGGTCGGCACGGCCCTCTGCGTCGATTACCGTCAACGTCAGAAAGCCGCTTCCGGGATACGGCAGGGCAACCTCGCGCCGGCGCACCCCGCTGACAACGGGACGCCCATTTGCCAGCCAACTGAATGGCGGAACCCCGGCGCGCACCTTTGCCGTCAATTCCCCCTGGGCAATATCCAGGCGCGCCCCATCGGGCGGGAATGTCAGGCGCGGCGCATCACGCGCAGCTCGCCCGGCATCCTGCCCGCGTGGCTGGAACACGCGCAACGGCACGGGCAGCGCCGCGTTCGGCAACAGCAATGCATCTGGGGGAGGAGGCGGCAGGGGCACCGGCGCCTGTCCCAACCGTTCGAACGCCGCGAACAGGACGGGTGCAGCCACATCGCCACCAAACGCCCCCGGCACCGGCGTGCCATCGGGTCGGCCAATCCAGACGCCGACAACATGCGCCCCGTCATACCCCACCGCCCAGGCGTCGCGGTGGCCATAGGAGGTGCCGGTCTTGTAGGCCATCGGCCATGCCCGCGCACCCGGTGGCGGGGGCAGGCGCGACAGAATGCGCCCCACTTGCCACGCCGCCGCCGAACCGACGAGACGTTCCGCCTGACCGAAAGAACGATCAGCGCGCCGCCAGCGCAGCTCGACCGAATCCCCGCCATTCGCCAACCCCGCATATAGCTGCACCAGCCCTTCCAGCCGCAAACCGACACCGCCCAGGGCCACCGCCAGGCCGGCGCGTCCATCGGGCAATTCCGGATCAGCACCGGCGCGCCGCAAGCCCGCCATCAGCCGCGCCGGCCCAAGCGCCCGGGTCAGGCGCACGGCGGGAATATTGAGCGACAGGCGCAGCGCATCGGATACACGCAGGCGCCCCCGGAACACCCCGTCAAAATTCCGCGGCGCGTAGCCATCGAAATCAACCGCTGTATCATCAATCAATGTTTCGGGGTGGGCCAAACCCTGGTCGAAGGCCAGCGCATAGACAAGGGGCTTGAGGGTTGACCCCGGAGAGCGAAGCGCGCGGGTCATATCGACATACCCCTCGTGCGGCCCGGCCCGGTATCCGCCCGAGCCAACCGAGGCGAGGATTTCGCCACTGCGATGATCGGCGGCGATGATCGCGATCGACAAGTGCGGTGATCTGCCCTGCAATGTCTCTTGCGCGAGCCGCTCGATCCGGCGCTGGATTCGGGCGCTCAGCGTCAGGTCGTGGCGGCGCGCCTCCGGGGCCTGGGCAGAAACCCTGTCGGCCATGTGCGGGGCCAGTGCCGGGAACGGCTGTCGGTCGGTCGGCACCGGCTCCAGGAATGCGGCCTGCCCTTCCTGCGCGCTCAAGACGCCCGCCTGCACCATGCGGTGCAGCACACGGTCGCGGGCGGCCTTGGCGGTGACAGGATGCAGATCGGGGCGGCGGGCCTCGGGCGACTGCGGGAGCGCCACCAACAAGGCTGCCTGCGCCGGGGTCAGGCGCCTGGGCTCTTTCCCGAACCACGATAGGGTGGCGGCGCGCACACCCTCCAGGTTTCCGCCATAGGGGGCCAACGTGAGGTAGAGCGCCAGGATCTGCGCCTTGCTGATTCGCCGCTCCAACGCCAGGGCAACCCGGACCTGACGCAGCTTCCCGGCCCACCGGCCCGTGCTACCCCCTTCCACAAGGCGCGCGACCTGCATGCTGAGCGTCGATGCGCCAGATATGATGCGCCCATTGATCATCGCCTGGCCAGCGGCGCGAAGCACCGCGCGCGGGTCCACGCCGTCGTGATCGTGAAAGCGTTTATCCTCGTAGGCCAGCAACATCGACAGGTAGAGCGGGTCAACCTGGTCCAACCGCGTATCAAGCCGCCAACGCCCATCAGCGACGGTATAAGCACGGAGCAGCACGCCGTCGCGGTCACGCACCTCGGTCGAGGTATCGACGATGTGCGACGGCAGTTCAGTGGCCGCGATCCAGTTGTCCAGCCCGTCGCGCACCGACGCGGCGCTGAGCAACACGGCAACCAGCAGCAGAAGCGCGTAGCGCCTCATGGCGTCACGGTCACACTGCCGGCGCCGGTATTTGCGCGATAGCGCGGACGATACATATCCTCGACCGAGGCAGCGGGATGATGGAACTGCCCCGGCGATACCGCGCGCACCATGTATGCCAGGCGAAACGGCGCATCCTCGCGCCAGTTCACCGCAGCGAGGAAACGATCGGCCCGGAATTCCACATGTTCGGCGTTCGCCGGCTTCAGCCAGTCCAGTGCGCCAAGATCACCCGCGCGCAGCAGGTTGGGATTGTCTATCTCGAACCCAGCGGGCAGTGGGTCCGTCACCATCAGGCGCGCGCCAACGCCATCGAACGGCGTGACCTTGAGAACCACGACAAGCCGGGTGCCGGCGGATACGTTGGACGGGCTGGCCTCGCGCCCGTCGGGTGTGAAGTAGCTTCGCTCGATCGACATGCCGTAGCCACCCGGCGAAATCTGCCCACTCGGCACGCCGAGGGTGGTCAGCGTGATTTCAGCGGGGTGATCGCGAATATTGCGGATCTCGGTTGCCGCGGCATTGGCCCTGTCGTCCAGCACGCGCACCACCGGGCCATCCGCCGGGACGCCATCAAGTGTAAGGCCGGATACCTCGGGCGCCTCGATCAGGGCATGCGCAGCCAGCAGGGACCATGCCGCTTCCTGTGTGGACAGCGGACTGTCGGCAGGGGCGGAGGCAAGGCGCTGAACAAGGGCGCCGCGATCCACCCGGTCGCTCCCCGCCGCCGCGGCCAGTGCCAGAACCCCGGCGAGGTCGCGCCGGTCTGTGCCATAGTCCGTGCGCCAGATGGGCGCGCCGGGTGCCGTATCATCGCCAGCTTGCTGCTCAATGCGGCGGGCCGCGCGGGCAAACATCGCGTCGGCACGGGTGGGATCGCCATAGAACGCCAGTGCCGCCCCCAGTTGCGCCTGCGCCAGGGGCGTTGCGAAATTGTCAGCCTTCTGATCTGCGTAATAGCGCAGATCGCCCATGGCGGCGGCCCCTTCGCGCGCCAACACCATCAGGGCATAGGCGATTGCCTCGCCGCCGCTGTCGAAATCGGCGGCATAGTTGATCCGGTTGCGCAGGTTGTCCAGCGCCAGATCAAAGGCCGTGCCAGGCACATCGTGACCCTCGGCCCGCGCACGGGACAGGAAATCGGTGACATAGGCATCAAGCCAGAAATCACCCGACCCCGCGCGCCACAGACCAAAGCTGCCACTGCTGGATTGCCGGGTCAGGATGCGGCGGATCGCCTTGCCCACGCGGATGGACAGACCATCGGCGCTGGTCAATCCCATTTCTTGCGATACCTGTCCCAGGTAGAGCAGCGGCATCGCCGCGCTGGCCAGTTGTTCCGTGCAGCCATAGGGATAACGATCCAGTGTCGCAATCAAACCCGGCGCATCCAGCCGCGCCAGCGGACCTGCGGAAAGTATCGCCGATCCTGTGCCCGCTTGAAACCCGGCAAATACGTCACGATCCAGCGTGAAAGCATCCCCCGCACCCAGGCGGAACCGGCGTGTTTGCGACACCGCAGGATCGTTCGCACGCACGCCCAGCGTCAGTTTCCTGATCAATTGCCGCCCATCCGGTGTGGTCAGGGCCACGCGCAGGGCGTAGTCGCCCGGTAGGCCCGCCTCGATCGGAATTTCCACCCGCGCGCGGCCATTCTCGGCCAGCGTCACCCCCGAGGGCACGGCACCTGGTGCGATCCGCAGGCCATCAGCGGCGGTCACGTCCAACCCCATTCGCCCAGCCGGGCCATCGGCGTGGGTCAGCTCCAGCAACAGGCGCGAGGTGTCATTTGGCGCAAGAAACCGTGGCAGACTGGCAGTCACGACGACAGGATCACGCACTATGACATCGGCATGCGCCTGCCCCACGCCCGCGGCCGACCACGCCACCGCCATCAGGCGCACGGTGCCGTTGAAATCGGGAAGGTCGAAACGCAGCGTTGCGCGACCATCCTGCCCAACGGTAACCGGGCCGGAAAACTGCGCGACCAGTTCCTCGGTCGGGGGCGGAGCCTGCGTGGCAAGAGCACCTGTCGCGTCGCCGCCCGAACGCACCTGCCCAATGGCACCGTTTCCGGTGTCGATCAGGCGACCATAGAGATCGCGTATCTCGACCCCAAGTCGCCTTTGTCCAAAGTAGTGCGCCGCTGGCTCGGGGCTGACAAATCCGGTGAGGTTGAGAATACCCAGGTCAACAGCCGCCACTGTAACATGCGCTCGCGTGCCTTCGGGCAACCCGGCAACCTGCACTTCGGCCTCAAGCGTACCGCGCGGGCGTATCTGCGCGGGTGCCTTCAAAGAAACCTCAAGCAGTCGCGCACCTGGATCAATCGCGGCATGGGCCAGCCCTAGCGCGCGCACCGGCGCCCGCCCCACATCGGCCTGCACCGGGCGAATGACCGACGCGGTCACGTAGGCCCCCGCGCCCCATTCATCCGTGACAGGCAGATCAACAAGGTTCTCGCCCTCGGTGACATCGACCGCCTGCATGGAAATCACGCGGTCAGACATGACCGTGATCAACGCCGTTCCCGCAACACGCGGCACCATCCGAAGCTGCGCGATATCGCCGCTACGGTATCCGGGCTTGTCGAGCGACATCTCGAGCATGTCAGGCGTGCGCGCGGCATCCGCCGGCGCATACCATCCCGCGTGAAACCCGACGGAGCTGGCGGCATAGCGACCGTCGAGCGCTTCGACCACCAGCTCATAGCGGCCCCAATCCACGCGTGCAGCCACTTCGTGCGGGGCATCGCTCAGACGAACCACACCGTTGCTGACACGGGTGCGGCGGGTGATCGGCTCCCAGTTCCAGTTGCCGTTCTGCTGATACCACTGATAGCGGGTCTCGATACGATTGAGGGTCCACTGAACGCGCATATCCCGCGCTGGCGCCCCGCCAGGTTCGACAGCACGCAGATCGAATGCCGCCTCGGCCCCCTGCCCGACAGAGTCATCAAAAAGCGGCCTGATCCCGATCAGCGGGGTGTCAGGCAAGACCGGGCGCGCGATGCTGCGCTCGACCGGGCGACCAGACCCTTCGGTCACGCGAACGGTGGCCTCGGCCATGACAGGGCGTCCTTCGCTGGCCATTTCGGGCAGGACAAGGGGGATTTGTGCCTTGCCTGCCACGTCCGTGCTGGCCGTTGGCAAAGAGCCGGCACCGGCGGAGGGCGCCTCGTCATGGCGGCCAAAACGGTAGCCCGGATATCCCTCCAGCGTGTCCTGGGGGCGTAGCGTGACCGTACCTTCAACCGCAACATCGCCAGCCGGCGCTCCGAACAGATACCGTGCCGCAACCGTCAGCGGCGGCGTGTCGCCGGGTCGGATCGGCCCAACGGGCAAGGACAGATCGACATCAATCCGTTCTGGCAGGAAATCCTCTACAAGGATCGCGGTACTGGCCAGCGCCCGCGCCTCGACATCGGCGCGCACCTCAAGTCGCCAGCCACCGCGCGGCACATCCGCGCCCAGTTCAAAGGCAAAGACGTGCCCCCCGTCCAGATCCTCGACCGACACCTTGCGCGCATATTCCACGCCGTCAGGGCGTGACAGGATCGCCGTAAGCGGCAAACCCGGCGTTGCATGTGCTTGACTGTCACGGGCCAATACCGTGGCATGGATCACCTCACCTGCGCGATAGGCGCCGCGATCAGTCGTCAGGAACACGTCCACCGGCCCGGCCGGTTCACGCCCCTCGACCCCGCGATCGGACAAGTCAAACGCCGGATCGGTCAGCGACAGGAACGCCAGGTCGTCGCCTTGTCGCACCATCACCATTGCGGGCGCCGCGCCCCCGGTGCCACGCACAAGCCCCGGATCAAATCGCGCATGCCCCTGTGCATCGGTTTGCGCGCTGTCCAGAACACGGTTGGCGCGCGACAATAGCTGCACTTCGGCGCGCGCGCGTGGCGCGGCATCGTCAAGACCCTGCACCAATACGTGCAACCCGTCATTGCCCATTAGCGTCGTGATCCCCAGGTCCGACAGCACGAACCATTGGGTTGCACCCGGCTGATCATACTCCGCCCGGCCAGGGATGCCGGCAGTCAGCGCATAAAGACCCGGCGGCAGATCGGCGATGATGTCCCCCAAGGGCAAGCGCGTCGTCATCTCCTTGTTCAGACGGTTTTGCACATCGCCCTGCCCGGTCCAAACCTCTTGCGCAACCTCCCCGGAAAACCCGCGGGCGCGCCATTGGTCCAGCGGTTGGCCGAAATACCCTTCCTGCACGGCGCGCAGCACATTGCGATCTGCGACATGCCGCAGTGTCAGCTCCACGCTATCCAGGTTCACCGTCTCGATCGGAACCGCCGCGCCATCGCCGCGCGGCAGGACATAGGCCCGGCCGGGAAACACCGCGCTTGGGCTGCGGTCGCGCACATAGAATGTCAGGGTCGTGTCACTTGCCAACGTCTCGCCACTGGCTGCTGGCAGGCCGCTGCGGAACGTAAGGCGATAACGCTGTCCATGTTCGACCCCGTCAATGCATAGCTGCCGGTCGTCCGCCTGCACCGCCATCGTGGCATCAGGCAAGCGCACGAAGGGCGCATAGCTTACCCCGGCCTTGACCAGCGATTCCGAAAATTCCGCGCACAGGCGCGGCGCGGCAGCGTCAGATTCGACGCTGTGCCCGGTGATCCGAAAACCATGCTTGCCAATGGCATCCTCAAGCGCCGCCGAGATATCGCGGCGGCCCGGCTGCGCGTCTTGCGCAAGGCGCAAGGCCGGGATCATGTCGCGCCCCCGGCCTGAGACATCCAGTGCGCGCGCAAGAACCAGCAGGGCAGCGGCGTTTTCCCCAGGGCTGGAGGCACGCAATGCGCCGTTCACGGCGGCCGACAGGGCGCGCGCTTGCATCTGGCGCTGCTGCGTGCGGTTGTCGGTGTCCACCTCGAGCGCCAAACGCGCGTATTCGGTCCACAGATCGCTCTGGTCAACTTGCGCCAACGCCGCGCCGGTCCAGTGCATCGCCGCGCGCAAATCGCCCTTGGCGCGGCGCTGCTGCGCCGCTTGCAACAAGTCGGCCACGTCCCATTTGCCGCCCGCGTGCCGCCGCCCGAGTCCGCGCGCCTGGTCACGTGCCGTCTCCAACGTGGAAATCCCGAGAAAAGACAACGCCTTGGCCCGCTCCGCAGCCATGCGAAGAACCGCCGGATCGGTGGTGCGCAATTCGGCCGACAGGGCGCCTTCGTATGGTTCACGCGCGCTTATCCCCCCCTTGGGAAAACACGCGTTCGAGCGGGTGTTGAACGTAAACGCCTTGCACCGGGCATCTGACAAACACGCGGTTTCGCACGATTCATAGGTTGTATCGTACAACGCCTGCAGGTCCGACCCGTAGAAATCGACATCGCGGCTGACCACGGCTCGGCGGTCGGGCACGTAGCCGGCGCCATCGGCCTGCGCACCCGCTTGCAACGCGGCACCCCAAGCAAGAAAAACTGCGACCGCAAGGGCAACGGCGGTGACGGCGTGACGCATGATCATTCTCCCTGGCAATTTTCCGATGGTGCCACGCGCGCCGGCACATTGGCAACGATTCCCGCCGCGCGGGCGCTGTCGCATCGTCCTTAATTTGTTGTTCATGGCCATACCCGATGCTGCGCGGATCATCCGGGCGTGTCGGAGGGCGGACATGAGCCTTGCAAACAAACTTGCCGAAGAGCGCCGCGCGCGCCTTGCGGCCGAACGCCTGCTGGAACTCAAGCAGGCGGAACTGTTCGCGGCGAATCGCAAGCTGGGCCGCCACGCCCAGGCCCTGTCAGAGGAAATCACGCAAACCCGTGCGCAGGTGCAGACGGTGCAGGACGAAAACCAGCGCGTAAAATCGGATCTTTCGGCGGCGCAGGAACAGGTTCAGATCGTCGAGCGCCGCCTGTGGCAATCAATCCAGACCATCCGCGACGGGTTTGCCATCTTTGATGGCGATGATGCGATGATCACGGCCAACCGCGCCTACCTCGTCATCTTTGACGGGCTTGAAGAGGTGCAACCCGGCCTTTCCTATGCACGGATGTTGCAACTTCTGACCGAAGAGGGGATCGTCAACACCGAAGCCCGCTCACCGGCGGCGTGGCGCGACATGATGCTGGAGCGGTGGCAATCACCGCGACCGGAACCCGTTGTGATGCGGCTTTGGAACGACCAGTATATCAAGATGATCGACCAGCGCGGCGCTGGTGGCGATGCGGTGACGCTGGGCCTGAACATCACCGAAACCGTCCACCACGAGCAAGCATTGAAAGAAGCGCAGGAACGCGCAGAAGCGGCGAACCGCGCGAAATCCGCCTTTCTTGCCAACATGAGCCACGAAATCCGCACACCTATGAACGGCGTCGTTGGAATGGCCGAGCTGATGAGCGAGACACCATTGACCGAGGAGCAGCAACTATACGTTGATACGATCCGCAACTCGGGCGAGGCGCTGCTGGTCATCATCAACGACGTGCTGGATTATTCCAAGATCGAAGCGGACAAGCTTACGCTGACATTCGCACCCTTCGACCTTGAGCGCTGCATCCACGAGATCGTGATGCTGGTGGTTCCCGCCGCCCGCGAGAAGGGTGTCGAGCTGCTGGTTGATTACGACATGTTCCTGCCCACGATGCTGATTGGCGATGCCGGGCGCATCCGGCAGGTGTTGACCAACCTTGTCGGCAACGCGGTGAAGTTCACCCGCGCGGGGCACATCCTGGTGCGGGTGGTCGGCCTGCAATCCGACGGCGGTGGCGATACGGATGTCCACATAACGATCGAGGATACCGGCATCGGCATCCCGGCGGACAAGGTCGATCACGTTTTCGGCGAATTCAACCAGGTCGAGGACGAACGCAACCGCCAGTACGAGGGCACCGGGCTGGGTCTGGCCATCAGCCGGCGCCTGATCGAATTGATGGGCGGGCAGATATGGGTGGACTCGCAAGAAGGCAAGGGCAGCGCCTTTGGTATCCGCCTGACCCTGCCCGCCGCCTCTGCCGACGAAGGCGCCGCCCCGCCGGACCTTTGCGGTGTCCTCAAGCATGTCCTCGTGTGCGATCCGTTACCGATCAACCGGCAGGTTCTGACCCGGCAAGTCGAATCCCTGGGGCTGCGCGTGACCAGCACAACCAACCACGACGAGGCGCTGCAGGCCATGGATGACAGCATTGACCTGGTGCTCTGCGATCACGGACCACCCGGCCTGGACGGTATGGCGCTGGCGCATGACCTGGCCACCGGCGCCGCCGCGCCTGCCGTTGTTGTCCTGAGCGCCGATCCCGCCGATGTCACCGCAGCAGGCCAATCCACCACTGCGCCGGTCGTTGTGCGCAAGCCAATGGCACGACAGGCGCTGTTTCGGCTTCTGGCGGACATGGCGGATCGTATCCGCGCGAAAAACACGACGCGCGCCGCACCTTCCGCAGACGTGA
>CAZOKA010000064.1:0-10266 GCA_964580265.1 uncultured Rhodobacterales bacterium
CCCCGACCCCCTGATTCGTAGTCAGGTACTCTATCCAGCTGAGCTATCGGTCCGTGCTGGCGGGGTTTAGACTCTGCTCCGTAGCAATGCAAGGGATAATTCCCGGAGTTTTTCAATTCGCCAAGCACCGCGGAACCCGGCGCGTCTGCCACTCATTTGGGCAAGGTCAGAACGAACGACGTTCCATTCTCGTCGCTGCGCTCCAGTTCAAGAGTGCCACCGTGACCGCGCAGCAACTCCTGCGCGATCACCAGGCCCAACCCGGTGCCGCCCTTGCGTGCGCCACCTTGAAACGGGCTGAAAAGATGTTCGCGCGCCTTTGGCGGAAGGCCCGGCCCCGTATCCATGACATGGATCGTCCAATTATCGTTGTCTTCGTGCGCAGAAATCGAGATTTCACCTTCCTTGCCAGTCTGCGCTATCGCCTGTCTGGCGTTGCGCACAAGATTTGACAGCACCCGGTGCAATTGCTCGCTATCGGCGCGCACTACCATGGTGGCGGGGATGTCGGCACTGAGACTGACATCCTCGTCCCCAATGGATAATCTTTCGCTATCCAACACGTCCTCGACCAAGTCCGACAGCACCAGGCGGGTCAATCGCGGCGGCGCTTCCTCGGCCTTGCCAAAGGCAAGTGTCGATTCGCACAAGTGCATTGCCCTGCTGATCGAGGCGACCAACTTGGGCGCAAGCCGCTTCACGCCCGGATCTTCGGATGCCTCTATCCTGTCTGTAAATAGCTGCGCGCTGGTCAGAATGTTGCGCAGGTCATGACTGATCTTGGCAACAGCACTGCCTAGTTGCGCCAAACGTTCTTTTTGCTTCAAGGCGCTGGTCAGATCCGTCTGCAGGCTGCGTAGCGCCTCTTCTGCCTCGCGCAACTCGGCAATGCCGGAGCTGGGTTCTATCACCTGATGGGCATCCTCAGGGTTCGCGGCATAGCGGGTCATGGCGTTGGTCACATGATGGATCGGCATCACCAGCAAGCGACTGACCGCAATGAACAGCAGCCCCGCAGTCACGACCGAGATAACCCCGGCCAGAAGCAGGATGCGCAGGCCATAGTCGATCATCGCGCTCCGCAGTGGCAGGGCCTCCATCGTCACCTCTATCAGCGACCCCCCCTCGCGCACGGGTTCACCAATAACACGGATCACCCTCGGTTCCGGGTCGAAAAGGCAGGCAACGGCGTCGCGGATCAAAGTATAGGCCCCAGCCCCGCGCAGATCAAACGTGTCCTCCACTGCGTGCGGCATGGGCGAGGACAGCACCAGTTGGCGCGCCTCGTCACGGCGCAGCACGACGTTGAACACTTCGGCGTTCCGCAACAGTTCCTCTTCCAGATCGGGCGAGATCATGTCATCCGCCAAGAGCGCAAGTGACGCGATCTGCGCCCGCTCAAGCCGCGACAAGAGGTAGTCCTCACGAAACCGGGCAACAGACGGGACGAAGATCAGCACCTCGGCCAGCATCACGAAGATGACCGTCAGAACCAGAAAGCGACCCGATAACGTATTGAGCATATCCCCTCCCGCGTGGGTTTTGCGTCACGGCAGCCAGCGCTGCACCAACCCGACGACACGCTTGAGCATAGGATTATCAAACAGCCTTGGCGAGAAATAGGCCCCCGCGGCCCGCTTGTTGATTTCCGCGATGGTCGGATAAGGAGCCACCATCGCGGCAATCTGTGACATCTTCATCCCATTCGCGATGGCCATCGACCACAAGGCGATCAATTCGCCCGCCTGGTGCCCCGCAATGCTTACCCCTACGGGGCGCCCGCGCGCCACCATCACCTTGATCTTGCCCTCTCGCTGACCAATCGCGGTGGCGCGATCGTTTTCGGAATAATCAAATCGCACCACTTCAAGTTGCGCCGCGTATTTTTCACGCGCCTGCACCTCGGTCAGTCCTACATGCGCCAATTCCGGGTCGGTATATGTGGCCCAGGGAATATGCGCGATGGTCTGCTTGGCGGGTAGTGCCAGCACCACCTGACGGATGATCAGGCCTGCGTGGTATCCGGCGACGTGGGTGAACTGCAAACCGCCCGCCACGTCCCCGATCGCATAAACGTGCCGGTTGGTAGTGCTGCGCAACCGGGCATCCACCGTGATACCGGCGCGTGTCGCCGCGATGCCGGCCTTGTCCAAGTTCAGTTTGCCAATATTCGCGCTGCGGCCCACGGCCATCAGCAGGTGTGACCCCTTGAAAACGCGCCCGTCCTGAACCGCGACCTCGATCATGCCGGCCTTGCCGCTGACTCGTTCAACCATGGCGTTCTCGGCGATATTGATCCCCTCGCCGCGCAGCCGCGCCAGTACGACCTCAGCCATTTCCGGATCATCATTGCCAAGCGCCTTGAGACCCTCGATCACCGTTACCTTGCAACCCAACCTGCGATGCGCCTGCGCCATTTCCATACCGATAGGGCCACCTCCGACGATCAAAAGATGATCGGGTGTCTCACGTAGCGTGAACAAGGTTTCGTTTGTCAGGTATGGGACATCTTCCAATCCCGGAATCGGCGGGATCAACGGGGATGAGCCGCAGGCAAGCACGATCCGACGGGCGGTAATAGAATAGTCCCCCGCCTGCACCTGGCGCGGGCCGATAAACCGACCATAGTCGCGGATCACGCGCACCCCAAGCGCCTCGAACCTCTCCTGGCTGTCATGTGGCGCTATGGTGCCTATCACACCAGCGACATAATCCTTTGCGGCCGCGTAATCGACCTGCGGCGCAACGGGCCTAATACCCATTTCGCCGCCGGCCTGCATCGCATGGGCGGCATGCCCCGCTGCCAGCAGTGCCTTGGATGGAACGCATCCGTAGTTAAGGCAATCCCCCCCCATCTCCCCCCCTTCCAGAAGGGTGACATCGGCCCCCATCTGCGCCGCGCCCGCTGCCACGGACAGGCCACCGGAGCCTGCACCGATCACCAGGATATCCGTCTTGATTTGCGTCATCACAATCCCTTTCGCCCGCGTAGGGCCTTTAGCATCAGCGGCAGCGCCGCAAGCGCACACAGCCCCAAGATCGGCAGCAGTATACGTGGCTCGAATATCACGCCCATGTCAGGCGTCTCCCCACGTGCAAATACCTGACCAAGCCCCGCCCCGACCGAGGTATAGACCAGCCCACCTGGAATGATCCCAAGAAAGGTCGAGATGGCAAACCGTGGCAGGCTGACACCGACAAGGGCAGGGACGATGTTGGCCACGAAAAACGGGACAGCGGGCACCAGGCGGATCAGGAACAGCATTGACCACTGGTTCTCGTCGATACCATCCTTGATGCGTTTGACAGTCCCCTCACCGGCATCCATCCGCGCGGCCAACCTGTCGCCAAGGCCCCAGCGAGCAGCCATGTATATACATATCGCCCCCAATGTGGCGGCACCAACATTGAATAGAACGCCGGGAAACGTCGAAAACAGGAAGCCACCCGTCAGCGTGGCGATGGTCGCACCAGGCAGGGAAAACGCGACGATTGCCACATAGGCCGACATGAAGGCCACTACCGTCAGCAGGTAATGCGCATCGCGAAACGCCAGCAGTGCCTGCCTGTTGTCTCGCAGCGACTCGAAGGTGATGTAATCGCGCAACGCCAAAGTACCGATTGCCGCCACCGCCAGGATAACGATCAGCGGCAATCGACGCCAAACCCCATATGTGCGGCGCGGACCACATGCTTCAGGGCGGTGCGATCCGCAATCTGTGTCTTTATGTCCGGTCATCTGCGCGGTGTCCTGTGCTGCTTGAGGTGGAACATGCGGTGATCCGAGCGTAGAAGATAGAGGCATCACGCTGCGTTGATCCAAGGTGATCTGTTCACGGCCCTGCTCTGCAATACTGAAACATTGCACGGGCGCGTCACGGAATTTGTTGAAAAACCACTCGCACGCGTTTGACTTATGCCAATTCGGCGCATATAGGACGGGCTTCAAGTTTACCGGCTGAGGGCGAATCCGCGCGCCACGGCCACTTTATCTGGAGACGGAGCGATGAAACGCACCTTTCAACCCTCGAACCGTGTTCGCAAGAACCGCCACGGTTTTCGCGCGCGCATGGCCACCAAGGCTGGCCGAAAGATTCTGAATGCACGCCGCGCTCGTGGCCGAAAGTCGCTCAGCGCATAAACACCGCTATAGGTTCGGATTCGGAAATGACACCGCCGGAGGCCCCCACGGATGGCTGTGCCAACCGAGGGAACGCACCCCCGGCGGTTTCAATATGTCTGCGGACCATCCGAAAACGAGCCGATTTCCTGCGCGCCTCGCGGGCCACGCGTCAAGGGTGCCAGAGCATGATGGTACAGGCGCGCAAACGCAGCGGTGAAGAGGTATCAGCCGACGACCCATGCGCCATACGCGTCGGGTTCACCTGTTCCAAGAAGGTCGGCAATGCAGTTGCCCGCAACCGCGCTAAACGCCGCCTTCGAGAGGCTGCACGTCTGGAACTGCCCAAGCATGGCAGACCTGGGTGGGATTATGTCCTGATAGGACGACGAGGAGCGACCGCCGAGCGATCATTTGATGGGCTGCGTTGTGATCTTGTGCGCGCACTTGAAAAACTGCACGGGATGTTACCATGAGCCCGCTCGCCCATGTCTTTGCCCTCCCTGTCCGCGCCTATCGTCTGGTCTTCAGCCCCTGGGTGGGCCATGGCTGCCGCTATCAGCCCACCTGTAGCGCCTACGCACTGGAGGCCTTGCAAAAGCACGGCGCACTCAAGGGTGCCTGGCTTGCCGCACGGCGCATAGGCCGCTGCCATCCCTTGGGCGGCAATGGCTATGACCCTGTGCCTGACAAGAAGAAAGATCCGGATACTCGTTGACCGGCGGGCCAGCCCAGCCCCCGAACGTGGTGCCAATATGGCATTTTGATCTTTCGTTGACACACCGAAACGCATTACCTTGTTGACCAGACGCGCTTTCGAACCGAAAAGGTCCGGCACATTTTTCTGAAGGCGCTTTTAGGAGAGATGGATGCTCGATCAGGGCGACGAAATTCACCCGCTGTTTCATGGCGCGCCGCGGAGCACTGAATTCAAGAAGCTGCGCAAGCGTTTGGTTCAGGCCACGCGCGAAGCGATCGAACAATACGGCATGGTAGAGCGCGGCGCGCATCGCTCTGACGGGGGGAAAACGCCAAAATGGCTCGTTTGTCTTTCCGGCGGCAAGGATAGCTACACTCTGCTTGCTATCCTGCACGAACTTAAATGGCGTGGCCTGCTGCCAGTCGAATTGCTGGCCTGCAACCTTGACCAGGGGCAGCCGGGATTTCCCGCTACGGTGCTGCCGGAGTTCCTGAAACGGATGGGCGTTACCCACCGGATCGAATATCAGGACACCTATAGTGTGGTCATGGACAAGATTCCGCAGGGGCGAACATTCTGCGCCCTCTGCTCCCGCTTGCGGCGCGGGCACCTCTACCGCATTGCACGCGAAGAGGGCTGCTCGGCGGTGGTTCTGGGTCATCACCGGGACGACATACTCGAGACATTCTTCATGAATCTCTTCCACGGGGGGCGGTTGGCCACGATGCCCCCCAAGCTGCTCAACGAGGAGGGCGATCTGTTCGTCTACCGCCCGTTGGCTCATGTCGCCGAAGCCGATTGCGGCAAGTTCGCCCGCGCCATGGGGTATCCGATCATCCCCTGCGACCTGTGCGGCTCACAGGATGGGCTGCAGCGTCAGCAGGTAAAACAGATCCTCGATGGTTGGGAAAAGAACAGCCCCGGTCGCAGGCAAGTCATGTTCCGCGCACTGATGAACGCGCGGCCCTCGCATCTGCTTGACCCTCGGCTATTCGATTTCGCAGGACTGACGCGAGGGTCTGGCGACTTTGACGAAAAGTCAGGGGAAATCCCGAGCCTGCGTTAAGCTGCCGTTGACGATGCACCCATAGCGTTCCCTTGGGGCATCAGGGGATCGCGATCATGATGGGAACTCTCAAACCACGCCTGGCGCGTTGGCGTCGGCATCTCGCTACCGCACTGAGCGGCCCGCAAGTGCTGGCTTTCATGCCTGCGCTTTCCCTTGGCGCATTTTGGTTCGGGGGCGAGGCATGGCTGCTGGCCACGGCCCTTGGATTGCCAGCGCTCTACGCCTTTGTGGGCAGTTTCAATCAAATCGATGATGAGTGGCGCAAATCGCTCGGCGGCGCAAATGAACGTGCGGCACTTGCGCTGGACCATGCCCTGCTGAACGCTTCTCGCGATGGGCATGCGACAGCCTGCCTGATGGTCGCGGTGGACAACGCCGAACACCTGTATCGCGATTTTGGAGAGGACAACCTGAGCACCATGATGGAGCGATGCTTGTCTCGACTGCCTGGTGTGCTGCGCTCGACAGACCAGGTATTTCCGATGCCCGGAAACCAGGCTGCCATCGCACTCGCTCCAGTTCCACGATTGGACCTGGAAACGGCGATCCAGCTTTCGGCACGCATCCAATCCGCGCTGGAACAGCCTCTTTCCGTCGATGCAACAACCGTGTCCTCATCTTGGTCGGTGGGGTTCTGTCTTGAAGCTCGCAACCCGGGACATGGCGGCGCGGACCTGCTCGCGGCGGCACAAGCAGCCTTGGATGACGCCATGCGAAACGGCCCATCAGCCATACGCGCGCATTCAGGCAACCTGTCGGCGCCACCGGCGATCAGCGCGGACCTGAATGAAGATGCGGCACATGGTCTCGAAACCGCTCAGTTTCGACCTTGGTTTCAACCACAGCTCTCGACCGACACTGGCCGGATCAGCGGGTTCGAGGCACTCGCGAGATGGCATCACCCCGTGCGCGGAATCGTACCACCGTCCGAGTTTCTACCAATACTTGAAGCGTCCAATAACCTTGAACGCCTGGCGCATGAAATCCTGAGACACTCCATGGAAGCGCTGCAGCATTGGGATCGCGAGGGGCTGAATATTCCTCGTATTTCAGTAAATCTCACCCGCGCTGAACTGAGAAACCCATCCCTTGCGGATCACATTGCATGGGAACTGGATCGTTTCGATCTACCGGCACAACGCCTGACCGTGGACGTTCTCGAAGCTGATGTCGCACCGTCTGAGGACACCGTTGTAGCGCACAATATCAATGCGTTATCCGATCTTGGCTGCTCCATCGACCTAGACAACTTCGGCACAGGGAATGCTTCGATTGCATCGCTTCGACGCTTCAACGTGACGCGAATCAAGATTGACCACTCCTTCGTCACGAAGGTGGATAGAGACGCCAAGCAGCAACGCATGATCGCCGCCATATTGACCATGGCCGGTCAACTCGATCTGGAGACGTTGGCAGAAGGCGTCGAAACTACGGGGGAACATGCGATACTCGCGCAATTAGGGTGCCAATTCGTCCAAGGATTCGGCATCGCCCGGCCAATGCCGCTAGATCAAACATTCAACTGGATCAAACACCACGAGCGCAAACTGGAGCCTCCAACGAATATCGGCCGCGCGACAGGTTGAAACTTGCCATGGCGGCCCACCAACCCCTTTGTTTTTAGATATTCCGCTTGACGTTTGGCGGCACACTCTGTTGAACCGGCCTGACCTTGGACAGGACAGGCAGCACCCGAAATGGATGATCAGAACAAAAACCTCATTCTTGCAACGGCGCTAAGTTTTGCAGTCATTCTGATTTGGTTTGTCCTGTTCCCACCGCCGGAACCCGCACCAACCGATCCCAATGCGCCTGCCGAAAGCACGCAGAGCGAAGCACCGACAACGCAATCGTCCGCCAGCACGCCATCCGCACCGGCCGATAGAACGGTATCACCTGGGATGCAAGATGTTGCCGCAGCACAAGACGCGCCTCGCATCGAGATCGACACCCCCCGCGTCTCCGGTTCGATCTCGTTGGTCGGCGGGCGTATCGATCAACTCTCGCTGAAAGACTACCGCAAGTCGCTGGAGCCGAACTCGGAGATCGTCGATGTGCTCTCTCCCTTGGGCACGGAAAACCCCTATTACGCACTATTCGGCTGGGCCCCAGGAGCCGGTGTCACGCTCGACCAGGTGCCGGGCGCAAATACGGAATGGCAAATCCTGAGCGGCGATATCCTAACGCAACAATCACCCGTCACGATCGTTTGGGACAATGGCAGCGGCTTGCTCTTCAAGCGCGTTATCGAGATCGACAGCGATTTCATGTTTTCAGTGACGCAAACCGTCGAAAACAATGGCGACCAGACCGCGACACTGGCCCCCTACGGTATCCTGACCCGCCATGGCGAACCGGCCAACCTCAAGAATTTCTTCATTCTGCACGAAGGCCTGATCGCCATGTCCGATGGCGAGCTAACCGAAACCGACTATTCGGACATGCCTGACTTCGCTTACAATGACCGCGAGGGTGCACGCGCCGATGTGAAACAGGTTAGCGAAAACGGCTGGATTGGTTTTACCGATCACTATTGGATGTCAACGTTGATACCGGCGCCAGGCACCCCGTTCAAAGCCGTCGCAAAATATGATCAAGCCGGCGACACCTACCAGACCGAGGCTGTCCTGCCCACGCAAACGGTCGCTCCGGGCGGATCGGCCGTGGCTGAAACACGCCTGTTCGCCGGAGCCAAGGAATGGGCAACGATCCGCGCCTATGAAAACAGGGGCGGCGTACAGAAATTCCTAGATTCCATCGATTGGGGCTGGTTCTTCTTCCTGACCAAGCCCATCTTCGCGGTTCTGCACTGGCTCAACGCGACGATGACGGACATGGGAATCGCTGGCAGCATGGGCTGGGCCATCATCGCGCTGACCCTTCTGATCAAGGCCGTCCTGTTTCCGCTCGCTTACAAATCCTATGCTTCCATGGCGAAGATGAAAGAGCTTCAGCCGAAAATGGAGGAAATAAAGAAATCCGCGGGCGACGACCGTCAGAAACTCCAGCAGGAGATGATGGCGCTGTACAAGAAGGAAAAAGTGAACCCGGCCTCGGGCTGCCTGCCAATCCTGCTACAGATCCCGATTTTCTTTTCACTCTACAAGGTCATCTTTGTGACGCTCGAATTGCGGCACGCGCCCTGGATCGGATGGCTTCGCGACCTGAGCGCGCCGGACCCGTCCTCGATCCTCAACCTGTTCGGCCTGCTGCCATATGCCCCGCCGGATCCCAATTCGATCCTTGCGATCCTGTCGCTGGGCGTACTGCCTATCCTGCTGGGTATTTCGATGTTCCTTCAGCAAAAACTGAACCCGGCGCCGACGGACAAGACGCAGGCGATGATCTTTGCGTGGATGCCCTGGGTGTTCATGTTCATGCTGGGCCAATTCGCCAGCGGCCTTGTCCTGTACTGGATTGCGAACAACACCATCACGTTCACGCAGCAATACCTGATCATGCGCAGCCACGGCTACAAGCCGAACGTGTTCGGCAATATCATCGAGAGCTTTCGCAAGAAATCCGACAAAGGCGACGAATGATGCCCTGCGCTGTCCTGCCCCGAACGCCAGGAAGGTGGTAAATGGAGCTGCCTTTTCCACTAGTTCCCGAACCTGACACCGCCAGCGCAGAGGTGGGCCGGCGATTGTTTGCCGGGCAGACCGATTTTCTCAAAGGGGTCGTCGCGATGTCCGGCCTGCCCCCGGCGGATCGTCTCGAAGTATGTTTTGCCGGCCGATCCAACGTGGGCAAATCAAGCCTGATCAACGCGTTGACAGGTCGCAAAGGGTTAGCTCGGGCATCGAACACACCTGGCCGCACACAGGAGATAAACTATTTTACCCTCGCCGACAGCCACTACCTCGTGGATCTACCCGGCTATGGCTATGCGAACGCGCCCGTTGCAGTGGTGGAAAAATGGCAGCGCCTGTTGAAACAGTACCTCTCTGGTCGGCAGACCCTGCGCCGCGCCTTTGTACTGATTGATGCACGCCACGGGATCAAACCTGTCGACAACGAGATTCTGGGCCTTCTGGATAGCGCTGCCGTTACATTTCAGGTCGTGCTTACCAAGGCAGACAAGGTGAAGAGACAAGATCGCGATGCCATGTTGGCGCATGTGCGCCAAGCGCTGGCCAAGCATCCGGCCGCATTTCCCGAAATCGTAATGACGTCCAGCGAAAAAGGCGACGGCATCGCGGCGCTGCGCAACATCATCGCCACCATGACCTGAGCGCCCTTGGCAGCGCGCGCGCGACCCGGTAACACGGGGGGCGGGGCCAAAGGAACAAGGGATGAAAACACAAACAATGAACCGCGATTGGATCGCCACCGCCCGGACCCTGTCCGAGGCCCTGCCCTATCTGCAACGCTATG
>CAZOKA010000065.1:0-10063 GCA_964580265.1 uncultured Rhodobacterales bacterium
AAGAGGGGCCATCCGTGATTGAGCTGGAAAATGTTGCCTACAGCTACGGCGGGGGCGAGTTGCTTAGCGATATATCGCTTGAGTTATCCGCGGGGTCTTTTCATTTCCTCACTGGACCTTCGGGTGCTGGGAAGACCACATTCCTCAAGCTGTGCTACGGAGCATTGATGCCCACGGCCGGGCAAGTGCGTTTGTTTGGGGGAGATGTGCAAGAACTGGGCAGGGACGACATCGCCTTGATGCGTCGACGGATCGGCGTGGTTCATCAGGATTGCCAATTCCTCGACCACATGCCCGTGGCTGACAATGTGGCGCTGCCACTGATGGTGTCAGGATATGATGATGCAGGCCAGATTGAGAACCTGCGTGAATTGATGGGCTGGGTGGGATTGAACGCTCGTGCCGACGCCCTCCCGCCAGAGCTATCGGGCGGAGAGCGGCAACGTGCGGCACTGGCGCGTGCAGTCATCATGTCGCCGGACGTCGTTTTGGCAGATGAGCCGACCGGAAATATCGATTGGGAAATGTCGCAGCGCTTGCTGAAATTGTTGATCGAGTTGAACCGCATGGGCAAGACTATCATGATCGCTACGCATGACCTGAACTTGATACGGGCAGCGAAAAGCCAGGTTCAGGCGCGTGTGTTGCGAATTTCACAGCGTCGAGTGCAGTTGGCCGGGGCAGACTTGTGATGTGGCTGCCTTGGGTCAAGCGCTTGATGGTTCTTCTGATGGGGGATGCGCAAGCAGACCGCGTCGTGCCGCCGACGGGGTATACTGCACGGCTGACATTGTTCAGCGCGGCGGCGATGTCATTCCTGGCGGTGTTTGCACTTGCCATGTCGTTGGCCACGGGCCGTTTGGCCGACCGATGGGGCGCGGAGCTGGCGCGAACATCTACACTGCGTATATCCGCCCCACCTGATCAGATGTCGGTGCAAACCCAGGCCGCAATTCGCGTGCTGGAAACCACACCGGGGGTAGAGCGCGCCCGTGCGCTTAGCGACCAGGAACAACGTGCGCTACTAGAGCCTTGGTTCGGTCCTGATCTGCCGGTGGAAAGCCTGCCAATACCAACGTTGATAGAGATCATTGAATCCGAAGGTGGCTATGATGCCGATGGGTTACGGTTGCGTTTGTCCGGTGAGGCTCCGGGCGCAGTTCTTGACGATCACACCCGCTGGCGTCGCCCGCTGGTTGCGGCAGCGGGTGCGCTTCGGTCACTTGGCTGGCTTTCCATACTGCTGATAGCAGGGACCGTGGCGGCCATGATTACTCTTGCCGCGAATGCTGCGCTGGCGGCAAATGCGCAGGTGATCGCGGTGCTGCGACTGGTTGGTGCACGCGATTCATATATTGCAGGGGCCTTCGTGCGCCGCTTCACGCAGCGTGCGCTCGGTGGGGCGACAATTGGTGCGGTTATGGGAATGAGTGCGGTTGCGTTGCTACCACAGGGAGACGTAGCAGGCGGCTTCCTGACAGGATTGGGTTTTCAAGGGCTGCATTGGTTCTGGCCATTGTTGATTCCGCCTGCGGCGGCGCTTGTAGCATATGTTGCCACGCGGGTAGCAGCACGACGAACCTTGAGGGAACTGCCTTGATGCAAACTGCCTGGCGCTGGCTCCGATCCTTGGTCTTCGTGATGCAGATTTACCTTGCTATGGGGGTGTTGGGGCTATTGTTTGCGCCTTGGGCTGCCATCAGCGCCCGGGGCGCGCGCGCGGCTTGCAAGCTATATTGTCGGTGGGTTTTGTGGACCGCACGATGGATGGTCGGACTGCATCATGAGGTGCGCGGCATACCTCCGCGTGGTGAGGTAATGATTGCGGCCAAGCATCAGTCGTTTCTGGATATCCTCATCATCTTCAATTCTGTGCCCGCAGCCAAGTTCATCATGAAGCGCGAATTGCTCTGGGCGCCTGTCATCGGCATCTATGCCTACCGAATAGGATGCGTGCCGGTAAACCGTGGACGCCGCGGGCAGGCCATACGCAAGATGATCGCAGATGTTGATGCGGGCCGTCAGCAACCGGGCCAGTTGGTGATATACAGCCAGGGAACACGTGTCGCGCCGGGTGCGCGGATGCCTTACAAGGCGGGTACGGGCGTTCTGTATGAGCAGCTTGGTCAACCATGCGTGCCGGCGGCGACGAACGTCGGCGTGTTCTGGCCGCGCAAGGGTATCATGCGCAAGCCTGGTCTTGCGGTGGTCGAGTTTCTCGATCCGATCCAGCCTGGCATGAAGCGTGACGAAGTCATGAGAATCCTGGAACGCGATGTTGAGGCCGCCTCGGATCGCCTAATGAAGGAAGCAGGCTTTGATCCGGCGCGGGCGCGCTAGGTATTCCCGGCAGTTATTTGCCGGGCGATAATTGCATAAAATCCGGCTGGTTGAGGGGGGGGCGGCATAGGCCTCTTTCAATGCCGCCATGCCGCGTTCTCAAACTCCGATAAATTGCCGCCATAGCTCTGTTTCAGGAATGGATTGGTCCGTCCCCGCAGGCCAGGGCGGCTTCGCGCACGGCTTCGGAATAGGTTGGATGGGCGTGGCATGTCAGTGCCAGATCCTGTGCGCTCGCACCAAATTCCATCGCGACGCAGATCTCGTGAATCAGATCTCCGGCCATCGGGCCGATGATATGGGCGCCAAGAATGCGATCTGTTTCCTTGTCCGCGAGGATCTTGACGAAACCATCGGCGGCGAAATTGGCCTTTGCGCGGCCATTGCCCATGAACATGAACTTGCCCACCTTGTAGGCACGCCCTTCTTCCTTGAGCTCCTCTTCGGTCTGGCCAACGCTGGCCACCTCGGGATGAGTATAGATAACGCCAGGAATGACCCCATAATTAACATGGCCGTGTTTGCCTGCCAAAACTTCGGCTACGGCCATGCCTTCGTCTTCGGCCTTGTGGGCCAGCATCGGGCCGTCGATGGCGTCGCCGATCGCGTAGACACCCTTGACCGCGGTTTGCCAGTGCTCGTCGGTTTGCACCTGCCCGCGCTTGCTCAGCTCAACGCCGAGCTTCTCAAGACCCAACCCGTCAGTATAGGGTTTGCGCCCCGTGGCCACGAGAACGGTATCGGCGTCAAGCGTTGCCTCGCTATCGTCCTTGCGCAGTTTGTAGGTGACCTTGGCCTTGGTCTTGAGCGCTTCGACAGATTGTACCGCGGCGCCCATGACAAAGTTGAGTCCCTGCTTCTTTAGAATGCGTTGAAAGGTCTTTTGCACTTCGCCATCCATGCCCGGCGTCACAGCGTCGAGGTATTCGATCACGGTTACCTCGGTACCGAGGCGGGCATATACGCTGCCAAGTTCCAGACCGATGACTCCCGCACCAATCACGCACATCTTCTTGGGCACTTTTGCTAGTTTCAGCGCTCCGGTCGAAGAAACGACCACTTTCTCGTCGATCTCTACCCCTGGCAGGGTCGCAGTTTCGGACCCCGTGGCGATGACGATGTGTTTGGTGCTGTGCGTCTCCTCGCCGACCTTGACCTTGCCTGTCTCCGGGATACTGCCCCATCCCTTGAGCCAGTCGATCTTGTTTTTCTTGAACAGGAATTCGATACCCTTGGTGTTGCCCTCCACGACCTCATCCTTGTAGCTGAGCATCTGTTTCCAATCGACCGAGGGGCTTTTGCCCTTGAGGCCCATCTTGGCGAAGTTGTGCTCGGCTTCGTGGAGCTGGTGGGTGGCGTGCAGAAGGGCCTTGGAGGGAATGCAGCCGACGTTGAGACAGGTGCCGCCGAGGGTTTCGCGGCCCTCGACAACGGCGGTTTTCAGGCCGAGTTGCGCGCAGCGAATTGCACAAACATAGCCGCCGGGGCCGGAGCCGATGACGATGACGTCATAGTTTGCCATGGGTCTGTTTCCTTCGATTTTAAGATGTCTGTAACACGTCGGTATTATGTCGGTATAGGGCCGGTGCTATTTCGGGGCGCGGCCGCTTCGCCTTCGGCGTCTGCCGGGGGGGTATTTCGAGAAGAAGGAAGTCACAGAAGGGCAGCCAAAAGCAAGAGGGTGGTAGCCAGAAATCCCACGGCCCAGATGTAAGAGCGCCACGGGCGCAGCCCAAAGGCATAGGCGGGAATGTAAAGGAGGCGCGCGGCGAGGTAGGTATAGGCGCAGGCGGCGGTAAGGCTGCCGGATTTTCCGGCCAGCGTGACGGCGACGCAGGCGATGGAGAAGAGGATCAGCCCTTCGAAATGGTTGTCCATGGCGCGGCCAAGGCGGGCGGTGCGATCGGACATCTGATTCGAAGGATCGCGATCGCGCGCGGACGTGGTGTAGCCGGTGCCCAGCTCGAGGTTCGCCGGCACGGCGTAAAGGACGTATTGAACGACCTGAAGCAGCGCGGCGAGGGTGAGTGCGGTGAGTTCTGGGGTCATTGGGGCGTCCCGTCCCGGGCTTGACCCGGGACCTCTTGGCTGGGCATGAGGCCCCGGCTCGGGGGCCGGGGCGCGGTGTGTTGTTTGGTGAGGGCGGTGAGTTCGTGGGTCATTGTGGTTTTACCTCCGAAGATCCGGCCACGAGGATCAACACCGCGATAATAAAAGCTGCCCAAGACACAACGCCCATGTAGAAGTTGAGCCTCACGATATGCCGGTCCCAAAACTTGGCGAACTTCGTTTCAGGCGGCATTGCAGTGAAGGAATACGAGATCAGGAGGCCGAGCATCATAGCTGCAATTGCGACCAAAAAGCAGACCATGGCCACTTTGATTGTCGCCAATGGAATTGTCACAACGGTCTGGGCGGATGCATTACCCAAGAATGTGAGCAAAGCCAGAATGCCGCCACCATTTAGGAGCAGAATCGAACGAAGAAACGCCAGGCCAAGTGCATTTGCACGATCCTGCCGGGATAGTTCGTGGCTCTCACCGCTCATAAAGGAACTCCGTCCGTGACGCGAAGCGGCACGGGCAGCGCCCGACCCTCCCCACGGGAGGGCGCTTCACGCCCACCCAGGGTCGGGCGCTGCCCTATGTCGGTCTTGGCGATCACAGATCCATCAACAACCGCCGCGGGTCTTCCAGCGCCTCCTTGACGCGCACCAGGAACGTCACTGCGCCTTTACCGTCGACGATGCGGTGGTCGTAGCTGAGCGCGAGATACATCATCGGGCGGATCTTGATCTCGCCGTTCACGACCATTGGGCGTTCCTGGATCTTGTGCATGCCCAAAATACCCGATTGCGGCGGGTTCAGGATCGGCGAGGACATGAGCGAGCCGTACACGCCGCCGTTGGAGATGGTAAAGCTGCCGCCTTGCATCTCGGCCATGCTCAGCTTGCCGTCGCGGGCGCGCGCGCCAAGCTCGTTGATCTTTTTCTCGATCGCGGCGAACGAGAGCTGATCGGCGTCGCGCACAACGGGCACGACAAGGCCGGTCGGGGTGCCGACGGCAACGCCCATGTGAACGAAGTTCTTGTAGACGACATCCGTGCCGTCGATCTCGGCGTTGACCTCGGGCACTTCCTTGAGGGCATGGCAGCATGCCTTGGCGAAGAAGGACATGAAGCCCAGTTTCACGCCATGCTTTTTCTCGAACAATTCCTTGTATTGCTTGCGCAAGTCCATGGTCGCGCTCATGTCCACCTCGTTGTAGGTGGTCAGCATGGCGGCCGTGTTTTGCGCGTCCTTCAGGCGGCGCGCGATAGTCTGGCGCAGGCGGGTCATCTTGACGCGTTCTTCGCGCGCGGCGTCGTCGGCGGGGACCGGTGCGCGCGGCGCGGAGGCGGCTGGTGCCTCACTGCCGGGGGATGCGGCGGCCTTGCCGCCGGAGGCTGCGGCCTTTTGCACGTCTTCTTTCATGATGCGGCCATCGCGGCCGGTGCCGGTGACCTGATCGCGGGTCAGGCCCGCTTCGGCCATGGCTTTCTTGGCGGCGGGGGCGTCCTCGACATCCTTGCCCTCTGCGGTATCCTTGGGCTTGGCCTCTGACTCTGGCTCGGGGGCGGCCTGTTCGCCGGGTTTGGCGGCGGGGGCGTCGCCGGAGGCCACGACCGCGATCCTTGCGTTGGCTTCGACAGTGCTACCTTCCTCGGCAAGGATCTCCGACAGGGTGCCAGACGTGGGACTGGGCACCTCGACCGATACCTTGTCTGTTTCCAACTCACACAGCATTTCATCCTGTGCCACGCTATCGCCGACCTGTTTGAACCAAGTGGCTACCGTTGCTTCGGAAACCGATTCACCCAAGGCTGGCACGACGACATCAACGCTTTGGTCACTTGTATCATCGGGCGCATCTGCCTTGGCCGTGGGAGCGCTCGCGCCCTTGGCCGGAGCGGTTTTGTCTGCGACTTCGCCCTCTGACATGGTTGCCAGAAGGGCATCGACGCCCACTGTCTCACCCTCCTGCGCGACGATCTCGCTCAACGTGCCAGAGGCGGGGCTGGGCACTTCGACTGTGACTTTGTCCGTCTCCAACTCACACAGCATTTCGTCGGCGGCCACTTGGTCGCCGGGTTTCTTGAACCACGTTGCGACGGTAGCCTCGGTTACGGATTCGCCAAGCGTGGGAACGCGAACTTCGGTGGTCATGGATTTTTCCCCTTGATGGTCAGCGCTTCGTCAACCAGCGCTTGTTGTTGTGCCTTGTGCTGGCTTGCCAATCCGGTGGCGGGTGAGGCGCTTGCAGGACGGCCAACATATTGTGGCCGACCATGCTTCGCCTTGATGCGGGTAAGCACCCATTCAAGGTTCGGTTCCATGAAGGACCACGCCCCTTGGTTCTTGGGCTCTTCCTGGCACCAGATCATTTCGGCCTTCTTGAAGCGCTCCAGCTCCTTGACCGAGGATTGTGCCGGGAACGGGTAGAATTGTTCGAACCGCATCAGGTAGACATCGTCGATGCCGCGCGCGTCGCGTTCTTCGAGCAGGTCGTAGTAGACCTTGCCGGAACACATGACCACGCGCTTGATCTTGTCGTCGGCGGCCAGTTCGGTTTCTGAATGACCCTTTTGCGCGTCGTCCCACAGAACCCTGTGGAAGCTTGACCCGGTCGTGAAATCCTCTGCGTTCGATACAGCGAGTTTGTGTCTCAGGAGTGATTTCGGCGTCATCAGGATCAGCGGTTTTCGGAATGTCCGATGCAACTGGCGACGCAGAATATGAAAGTAGTTCGCCGGCGTCGTGCAGTTGGCAACGATCCAGTTATCCCCGCCACACATCGTCAGGAACCGCTCCAGACGCGCGCTGGAGTGCTCGGGGCCTTGCCCCTCGAAACCGTGCGGCAAGAGGCAGACCAGGCCGGACATGCGCAGCCATTTGCTTTCGCCAGAACTGATGAACTGATCGAACATGATCTGTGCGCCGTTGGCGAAATCGCCAAACTGGGCCTCCCAAAGGGTCAGGGCGTTCGGTTCGGCAAGGCTGTAGCCGTACTCGAACCCCAGCACGGCGTATTCCGACAGCATCGAGTCGATGGCTTCATAATGTGCCTGGCCTTCGCGAATGTTGTTGAGCGGGAAATACCGCTCTTCGGTGTTTTGATCGATCAGGCCCGAGTGTCGCTGGCTGAAGGTGCCGCGTGTGCTGTCTTGGCCGGATAAACGAACGGGATAGCCTTCGGTCAACAGTGAGCCGAATGCCAGCGCTTCGCCCGTGGCCCAGTCAAACCCCCTGCCGTTTTCAAACATCTTTCGCTTGCTATCCAGTAGCCTTTCAACTGTACGATGCAGTTTGACACCGTCAGGCGCAGAGGTCAGGGCGCGACCGACCTGTTCCATCGTTTCAGGCGCGATCGCGGTTTCGCCGCGTTGGTACTTGCCCTTTTCAAGTTGGTCCATATGAGACCACCGACCATCCAGCCAGTCGGCTTTGTTGGGCTTGTATTCCTTCCCCGCTTCGAATTCTTCATTGAGGAATGATTGGAACGATGCCTTCATGTCCTCGATTTCGCCCTCGGGGATCAGGCCATCGCGGACCAGCCGTTCTGTATAAAGACTCAGCGTCGTCTTTTGCGTCTTGATCTTCTTGTACATGATCGGGTTGGTGAACATGGGTTCATCGCCCTCGTTATGCCCGAACCGGCGATAGCAGAAGACATCGAGAACCACGTCCTTGCCAAATTTCTGACGGAACTCGGTGGCAACCCTGGCTGCGTGAACCACGGCTTCGGGGTCATCCCCGTTGACGTGGAAAATGGGCGCCTCGACCATGAGGGCGATGTCCGTGGGGTAGGGGGACGAGCGTGAGAAGTGTGGCGCGGTGGTAAAGCCGATCTGGTTGTTCACCACGATATGCATCGTGCCGCCCGTGCGGTGCCCTTTCAGGCCCGATAGCCCGAAACCTTCGGCGACCACCCCCTGCCCGGCAAATGCTGCATCACCATGTAGTAGTACAGGTAGAACACCCGTTCGTTCGGCATCGTTTGATTGATCTTGCTTGGCGCGGACCTTGCCAAGGACAACTGGGTTCACGGCCTCAAGGTGTGATGGGTTGGCCGTAAGCGAAAGATGTACAGTGTTGCCGTCGAATTCCCGATCAGATGATGCGCCGAGGTGGTATTTTACGTCCCCCGATCCATCGACGTCTTCGGGTTTGAAGCTGCCCCCCTGAAACTCGTTGAAGATCGCGCGGTATGGCTTGCCCATGACATTCGCCAACACGCTCAAGCGACCTCGGTGTGGCATGCCGATGACGATTTCCTTCACCCCGAGTGAGCCACCACGCTTTATGATCTGCTCCATTGCGGGGATCAGGGCCTCGCCTCCGTCCAGGCCGAACCGTTTGGTTCCCATGTATTTTACGTGCAGGAACTTCTCAAAGCCTTCCGCCTCGACCAGCTTGTTCAGTATGGCCTTGCGTCCGCGTCGGGTGAACTTGATCTCTTTGCCGAGGCCCTCTATGCGCTCTTTCAGCCAAGCTGATTGCTCGGGGTCCGAGATGTGCATGTATTGCAGAGCAAAGGTGCCGCAGTAGGTGCGGCGCACGATGTCAACGATCTGGCGCATTGTTGCGAACTGCAGGCCCAGAACATTGTCGATGAAGATCGGCCTGTCCAGATCGGCTTCGGTAAAGCCGTAGGATTTCGGGTCCAACTCCGGGTGCGGGGTCTGATCGCGCATCCCCAGCGGATCCAGGTCGGCGACCAGGTGACCGCGGATCCTGTAGGCGCGGATGATCATGAGCGCGCGGATACTGTCCAGAACGGCGCGTTTCACGGCCTCGTCGCTGATGCTGATCCCTTTTTCGGCGGCTTTGGCGGCGATCTTGTCACCGGCTCCTTTCGCCTCGGCCGGGGCCGAGGGCCACTGCCCGTCCAGTGCCGCGGTCAATTCGTCACTTGGCATCGGCGGCCAGTCGGCGCGCGCCCAGCTAGGGCCTTGGGCCTCTCGTTTGATTGATCCATCATCGTCGTCCATGGATCGGAAAAACTCGACCCAGGCCTCGTCCACGGTCGCCGGATCGTCGGCGTAGCGCGCGTAGAGCTGCTCCAGGTATTCCGCGTTATGCCCCTGCATGAAGGAAGAGGCGGCAAACTGGTCGTTTTGGGATTGGTCGGTCATGGTATCACCTGGACTGTTGGAGCATGGCCGGCATCCGCGTGCCGGCCAAGCTTGCGCTGTTTAGCCGATCGCCTTCAGCACGGCCTCGCCCAGTGTGGCGGGGCTATCGGCGACGACGATGCCGGCGGATCTCATGGCCTCGATCTTGTCGTCGGCGCCGCCCTTGCCGCCGGCCACAATAGCACCCGCATGGCCCATGCGGCGGCCCGGGGGGGCGGTGCGCCCGGCGATGAAACCGGCCACGGGTTTCTTGCGGCCGCGCTTGGCCTCGTCCTTGAGGAACTGCGCGGCGTCTTCTTCGGCTTGGCCGCCGATCTCGCCGATCATGATGATGCTTTGCGTCTCGTCATCGGCAAGGAAGCGTTCCAGCACATCAACATGTTCCAGCCCCTTGATCGGGTCGCCGCCGATGCCCACGGCGGTGGACTGACCCAGGCCGCTGTCCGAGGTCTGCTTGACCGCCTCGTAGGTCAGCGTGCCCGAGCGCGATACCACGCCGACGCTGCCGCGCTTGTGGATGTGGCCGGGCATGATGCCGATCTTGCAGGC